>CALRYR010000183.1:0-7950 GCA_943372425.1 Variovorax sp. YR752
GGCTCGACCACGCCGCCGAGCACGATGTGCAGGCCTACATGGGGGCACGGCTGGCGCACGGCGGGCGCGAAGGCAAGACCGGCAAGGCCACGTCCGCCAACCGTCGGCTCACCGTCTTCAAGCGCTACTACCGCTGGGCACTGCGCGAGAACCGCATCACGGCCGACCCGACGCTGCGCCTGGCGCCGGCGCGGCAGGCGCCCCGCGCCATCAAGCTGCTGTCGGAGAAGCAGGTCGACGACCTGTTGAACGCGCCGGACGTCAACACGCCGCTCGGCCTGCGCGACCGCGCCATGCTGGAGCTGATGTACGCGAGCGGCCTGCGCGTGAGCGAGCTGGTGACGCTCAAGGTCTTCGAGCTGAGCCTGAACGACGGCGTGCTGCGCGTGATGGGCAAGGGCAGCAAGGAACGGCTGGTGCCCTTCGGCGGCGAGGCGCGCCGCTGGATCGAGCGCTACATGGACGAAGCCCGCGCCGAGATCCTCGGCGGCCAGCAGACACCCGACCTGTTCGTGACCGCCCGCGGCGCGGGCATGACGCGCGTGATGTTCTGGATCATCGTGAAGAAGCAGGCCGAGGCCGCGGGCATCCGCGTGCTGCTGTCGCCGCATACGCTGCGCCACGCCTTCGCCACCCACCTGCTGAACCACGGCGCCGACCTGCGTGCGGTGCAACTGCTGCTGGGCCACGCCGACATCTCGACCACGACGATCTACACCCACGTGGCGCGCGAGCGGTTGAAGCAACTGCATGCGCAGCACCATCCGCGCGGATGATGCCGCACGACGACCCGCGCAGGTTGCGCATCGGCTGCGCGGGCTGGAGCCTGCCGCGCGAGCAGTGGTCGCACTTCCCGGCCGAGGGCTCGCACCTCGAGCGCTATGCGGCGCTGTTCGATGCGGTGGAGGTCGACACCTCGTTCTACCGGCCGCACCGGCACGAGACCTATGCGCGCTGGGCCGCCAGCACGCCGGCGCACTTCCGCTTCGCGGTCAAGCTGCCCAAGACCATCACGCATGAGCGGCAGCTCGTCGATGCGATGCCGTCCTTCGACGAGTTCCTCGCGCAGGTCGCCGGCCTCGGCGACAGGCTGGGCTGCCTGCTGGTCCAGCTCGCGCCTCGGCTGGTCTTCGATGCATCCGTTCTTCAGCGCTTTCTCGTCGGCGTGCGCCAGCGTCATCCCGGCCGCATCGCGCTGGAGCCGCGCCATGCCAGCTGGTTCACGCCCGAGGCCGATGCGCTGCTGGCCGAGCACCAGGTCGGCCGCGTCCTGGCAGACCCCGTGCTGCACGACGGCGCAGCCGCACCGGGCGGCTGGCCCGGTCTGGTCTATGTGCGCATGCACGGAACGCCGCGCGTCTACTGGTCGGCCTACGACAAGGCCCTGTTGGCGCGCGTGGCACAACGCCTGCGGCAGGCGCGGGATGAGGGCGCTGAATGCTGGTGCGTGCTCGACAACACGGCAGGCGGTTCGGCAGTCGGCAACGCGCTCACGCTCCAGCGCATGACGGCAGAATCGGCGTGAGCCCACAACGTCCCTGACCCGATCCACATGACTTTCCAAATGACGCGGCGTGCCGCGCTTGCCTTTTCCGCTGTCGCGATGATGGCCGGCACGCTGGGCAACGCCTCGGCCCAGACCCTGCCCAAGACCCTGCGCATCATCGTGGCCTACCCCGCCGGCGGCGTGAGCGACGCGGTGGCGCGTGCCCTGGCCGACAAGCTGGCGGCACAGATGAACATCGCCGTCGTGATCGAGAACCGGGCCGGCGCGAGCGGCAGCATCGGCATGGACGCGGTCGCCAAGGCCGCGCCCGACGGCACGACGCTGGGCTTCTCGGCGATCAGCCCGCTGGTGCTCAACCCGCACCTGGGCCGCTCGCCCTTCGACCCGCTGAAGGACATCCAGCCGATCGCCAGCGTCATGTACTCACCGGTACTGCTGATGGCGACCTCGGCCAGCACCAGCAAGGATTTCGCCGGGCTGCTGGCCGACGCGAAGGCCAAGCCCGGCGCGATCCGCTGGGCCACGTCGGGTCAGGCTTCGCTCGGCCACATCATGCTGGAGCAACTGCACGCCGCCGCGCGCATCGAGGTGACGCACGTGCCCTACAAGGGCGGCGGCCAGCAAATGAACGACGCGCTGGGCGGGCAGTTCGAGGTGCTGTCGACCAATGCGGGCGCCACGCTGTCGCAGCACATCAAGGCCGGCAAGCTGCGCCCGCTGGCCGTGGGTGCGCCCGCGCGGCTCGAGAGCCTGCCCAACGTGCCGACGCTGGCCGAGCTGGGCTACCCGGCTGCCAACCTGTCGTCGCTGTTCGGCGTGTTCGCACCGGCCGGCCTGCCGCAGCCGCTGGCCGCGCGCTACAACGCCGAGATCAACAAGGCGCTGGCCACGCCCGACCTGCGCGCCAGGCTGATCGCCACCGACAACGTGCCGACCGGCGGTCCCGCGGCGGATTTCGCCAAGGCCATCGCGGCCGAGTACGAGGCGGATGGCCGCGTCATCAAGGCGGCTGGCATCAAGGCCGACTGAGACGCGGGGCCGCCGCGGATAGGGCGGGCACACATGGCGAGCGACCAGCGCTAAGCTGTCGCAGAACACATCGGAGACATGCATGGCCACCACCCATTCGCCGGCCGCCCCGCGCGGCGCGCTCTACCTCGACGACCTGTCGGTCGGCGACCGCTTCACCAGCGGCGAGCACGCGCTGGATGCGGCGCAGATCGTCGCCTTCGCCGCGCAGTTCGATCCGCAGCCCTTCCACACCGACGCCGATGCCGCCGAAGGCACCTTCTTCCGCGGCCTTGCGGCGAGTGGCTGGCACACGGCCGCACTCACGATGAAGCTGCTGGTCGACAGCGGCATCCCGCTGGCCGACGGCATCATCGGTTCCGGTGGCGAACTGCAGTGGCCGCAGCCGACGCGGCCTGACGACGTGCTGCACGTCGAATCGGAGGTGCTGGAGATCGTGCCCTCGCGCAGCAAGCCCGGCCGCGCGATGGTGCAGATGCGCTGCGAGACGAAGAATCAGCGCGGTGAGGTGCTGCAGCGCTTCACGCCGAAGCTGGTGGTCGTCGTCCGCGCGGCGTAGCGCTCAGGGCGCGGCCAGGTCCGCGAGTTCTTCGTCGGTGAACCCGGCGCGCGCGCGCGCCTCGAGGTTGAACGGCGCCTTCAGCCGCGGTGCTTCGTGGCGGCGGTACAGCACGCGGTAGTGCGCCATCGGGTCGACGCCGTCGCGTGCGCACAGCCAGCGGTACCAGCGGTTGCCGATGGCCACGTGGCCCACTTCGTCGCGCAGGATGACGTCGAGGATGGCGATGGCCGCGTGGGCATCGGGCGTGTTCACGCGCCGCAGCTTGGCCTGGATCAGCGGCGTGGCGTCGAGCCCGCGCGCTTCCAGCGTGCGCGGCACCAGCGCCATGCGGGCCAGCACATCGTGCTTCGTCTTCTCGCACATCGACCACAGGCCGTCGTGGCCGGTGAAGTCGCCGTAGCGGAAGCCGAGCGTCTGCAGGTGCGCGTGCAGCATCGTGAAGTGCTGCGCTTCCTCGTCGGCCACGCGCAGCCAGTCGCGGTAGTAGGCCTCGGGCATGCCGTCGAAGCGCCATAGGGCGTCGAGTGCCAGGTTGATGGCGTTGAACTCGATGTGGCAGATGGAATGGACCAGCGCCGCGCGGCCGTCGGGCGTGAAGGGCGAGCGCTTGCCGACGTCCATGGCCGACACGGTCAGCGGGCGCTCGGGCCGGCCGGGCACGCCGTCGTCGTCGCCCGCCTGCCGCACCGGTGAATCGGGCATCGGCGACCCCACGCTCGCGGCGGTGAGTGCGCGCGTCGCGGCCACCTTGGCATCGGGGTCGGTGAGGCGGAGCGCGGCGAGGGCGCCGAGGCGGGGGTGCATCCCTACAATTCTAGTTTTCGACCCACGGAGACACACGATGGCCTTGTACGAACTCGACGGCGTGGCGCCGCAACTGGCAGACGGCACCTGGGTGGCCGACAGCGCGCAGGTGATGGGGGCGGTCGTGCTCGGCGAGAACGTCAGCATCTGGTTCGGTGCCGTGCTGCGCGGCGACACCGAGCCGCTCACCATCGGCCGCAACAGCAACGTGCAGGATCTGTCGGTGCTGCACGCCGACGTGGGCTGCCCGCTCACCATCGGCGAGAACGTGACGATCGGCCACCAGGTCATGCTGCATGGCTGCACGGTGGGCGACAACTCGCTGATCGGCATCCAGGCAGTGGTCTTGAATAACGCGAAGATCGGCCGCAACTCGATCGTTGGCGCCGGCAGCGTGGTGACCGAGGGCAAGGAGTTTCCGGACAACTCGCTGATCATCGGGTCGCCGGCCAAGGTGGTGCGCACGCTCGACGACGCTGCCGCCGCCAAGCTGCGCGCCAGCGCGGAACACTATGTGGACAACGGCCGTCGCTTCGCGAAGGGCCTCAAGAAAATCTCCTGAGGGAGCGAAGGACTGTTTTGAGCGAGCTGCACAAATTCCTGTTCGACGGCATGCCGGTGCGCGGCATGGTCGTGCGCCTGACCGATGCCTGGCAGGAGATCCTGGCGCGGCGTGCGGCGAACACGACGACCGGCGCATACCCGCCACCGGTGGCCGAACTGCTGGGCGAGATGACCGCGGCCGCCACGCTGATGCAGTCGAACATCAAGTTCAACGGCTCGCTCATCCTCCAGATCTTCGGCGACGGGCCGGTCAAGGTGGCGGTGGCCGAGGTCAAGCCCGACCTGAGCCTGCGCGCCACCGCGAGCGTGGTGGGTGACTTGCCTGCAGATGCGCGCCTGCCCGACATGGTCAACGTGAACAACAAGGGCCGCTGCGCGATCACGCTCGAGCCGAAGGGCCGCATCCCCGGCCAGCAGCCCTACCAGGGCGTCGTGCCGCTGTTTGGCGACGAAGGCGAGAAGCTCGGCAAGCTCAGCGAGGTGCTGCAGCACTACATGCTGCAGAGCGAGCAGCTCGACACCACGCTGGTGCTGGCGGCCGATGACAAGGTCGCGGCGGGCCTGCTGATCCAGCGCCTGCCGGTGAAGGGCGAAGGCAACCTCGAAGGCACCTCGGGCGGCGACAGCAACCCGGCCAACGAGGACGAGATCGGCCTGAACGAGGACTACAACCGCATCTCGATCCTGGCCTCGACGCTCACGCGCGACGAACTGCTGACGCTCGACGTCGAGACCATCCTGCGCCGCCTGTTCTGGGAAGAGAAGCTGCTGCGCTTCGAACCGCAGAAGGGCATGCTGGGCCCGCACTTCGCCTGCACCTGCGGACGCGAGCGCGTGGCGCAGATGATCCGCGGCCTGGGCGTGGAAGAGGCAGAGAGCATCCTCGCGGAGCGCGGCGACATCGAGGTTGGCTGCGACTTCTGCGGCAAGCAGTACCGCTTCGACGCGATAGACGCCGCGCAGATCTTCCGTCCGCCGGGCGATCAGCTGCCGGGGACGCCGACCGTCCAATAGCGCTGGGCTCAGCGCCCGGCCGCTTCGAAGTCGGAGAAGCGGATGTCGGGCGCGCTGGTGTTGTGGCGCGACGGCACGCTTCGGCCGAAGCGGACGTCGGTCGCTTCGATGCGCTGGACGGCGTCCACAGGTTGGACTTGCAGCGGCGCGTTCGCATCCTGCCGCCAGTTGATCTCGCTCACGTCCGCGTTGTCGGGTGAGACATGCATCGAGCGCAGCGCGGCGAACGGTGTCGCACCGTTCAACGCGGGCGCAAACGACACGTCGAGTGCCGTGCGCGTGCGGCTGGCCTCCGCCACGGCGACGCGCGCCTGCCCGCCACCGACGAAGCGCAGATGAAGAACGAGCGGCTGCGTCTCGACGCGGATCGACGCGATGTTCACCACCGGCCGGCCCTCGTCCACCACCGGCCCCAGCAGGAACGACGAGCCGTATGCCCCATCGCCGAAGCGCGGTTCGGGCGCCGGTTTGATGCGCCAGTAGCCATCGGCCGGATAGAGCACCAGCACCTCGCGCGGCTGCAGCGCATCGGGTGTCTTCACGAACACCTGCAACAGGTGGATGCCGCGGACCGTGCGTTGGCCTATGCGCACAGGCACCCGCTGTGGCCGCCAGAAGGTCGGCAGCGTGAGCCCGACGATGCGCCATTGCGGGCCGTCGTGCAGCACGGTACGGCCTTCGCGAAAGCGGTACGCCGGGTCGCTCGGATGCGTGCTGCCGTCGAAATCGCAGCCCGAGAAATCGGGCGCGGTGACGTCGCGGTCGATCGCGTCGAGGTAAGGCGGCGGCAGGGCCTCGACGCGCAGTCGCGTGATGCCCGGCGCCTGTAGCTGCAGCGAGACGTTGTCTTCCTCGGCGCAGGCCGTGGTGCGGCTGTGATTGCTGATCGTGACCGATGCGGGCGCCGCGATGGCCCGGGACAAGGCAACGGTCAGGACAGTCGACAGGAAGAAAGCACGACTGCGAGCCATCGGCCGCCTCAGGTGCGCCGCGACAGGAGATCGGTGAACAGCCGGTGCTCGCACACCGGGTCGGAGCATTTCTCGCAGGTCCAGTTCCAGGCGGCGCCGGCTGGCCGGCTCGACACCGGCGGCTCGGCACCGCTGGCTACGTTCAATGCGGTCCAGGCACTGGCGAGGCGCTCGGGGCCACGTCCATGCACCACCGCGTAGGCGACGCCTGCGCGTGCCAGCGCGGCGCGCACCAGCGCGTCGACCGGCTCGCGCACATGCGGCCCGTCGCGCTGCAGGCCATCGGCCACCCAGGGCAGGTCGAGCGCGGTCAGCAGCGTCATCGCGTAGCCGGCCTGTGCGGCGAGCGCGTCGGCATACAGCGAGCGATCGTCGAACAGCATGTCGCTGTACACGGCGGTCATCAGCGCCGTCGTGTCAGCCACCACCACGCCGTGACTCGCGGCGTTGGCGATGCGGCGAGTCTGTTCGTCGGCGATGGCCGTTTGCTCGTCGGGGCGCGGTGTGCGGCCCTCGCGTTCGCACCATTCGCGCAGCACCTCGGGCACCAGCGTCGCGACGATGCCCCGCTGCGTCAGCCGTTCGGCCAGGGCGCATGCGAGTGCCGTCTTGCCGGTGCTCTCGGCACCGACCACGGCGATCACGCTTCCGCGCGCGAGCGACGGCATCATGCGGCCGAGGGCGCCAACCGCCGGCGCCAAGCAAGCCAACCCGCCACGCTGAGCACGGCGAACACCGCGTACAGCGCCACCGTGAGCCACAGGCCCTTGTGGATGAAGAGGCCGATGCTCACCGTGTTCACGGCGAGCCAGACCCACCAGTTCTCGATGAACTTGCGCCCCAGCAGGAACTGGCCCACCAGGCTCAGGCCGGTGGCGAAGCCGTCCCACCACGGCACATCGGTGTCGGTGAAGCGGCACAGGAAGAGGGCGACCGCCGGCCAGGCGATGGCACAGGCCAGCAGTGTGAATGCCAGGCCGCGTGGCGACAGTCGTGCCACACGCAGCGGCGCGCCATCGCCGCGATGTCCGCGCAGCCACTGGAGCCAGCCCCAGGCGGCGACGATGGCGAAGAAGATCTGCAGCGAGGCGTCGCCATAGATGCGCGCCTCGAAGAACACGAAAAAGTAGAGCAGCGAGCTGACGATGGCCAGCGGCCACCCCCAGTGGATCTCGTGCATGTTGCAGCCGACCATGGCCAGCGCCAGCGACGCGGCGATCACTTCGAGCCAACTGGTCGGGGCGCCCCACAGCACGAAGGCCGGCGCCGAGAGGAGCTCGGGCATCGTGGCCCGGTCAGTGCGTAATTTGGACGAAGACTTCGTCCGGCTTGACCATGCCCAGCTCCTGCCGGGCACGTTCCTCGACCATCTCCAGGCCTTCCTTCAGGTCGTTGACCTCGGAGGCCAGCCGGTCGTTGGCGATGGCCGCGCGCGCATTCGACTCCTTCTGCGCGCTGAGCTTGTCTTCCAGCGTGGACACCTCGGGCACGCTCCCGCG
>CALRYR010000184.1:0-7947 GCA_943372425.1 Variovorax sp. YR752
TGTCCACGTCGGTGGGCGGTATGTCTTTGGGCGGCTGTTGAGGCTCCGGCGAGCACCGCAGGGGCAGGCGGATCAGGGCCGCGCGTGTTTGAGCGAAACGAGTTTGCGCGGACCCCGCCTGACGCGAGGAGCAGCAGCGAAGCCCGAAGGGCCGGAGACGTCTGCCGCCCGAAGGCATACCGCCCGCCGACGCCCCCAACGAATGCAGCTCACCCCTCGCGAGTCAAAGGCGCGCCGACGCCCGTGCGCTCCAGAATCAACCCATAGTGCTCCGGCCGCCGATGCTTGGCGAAGTTGAAGACATGGTTGCGGAAGTTGTCGCCCAGCGTCATGTCGATGGCGGCGAAGATCACTTCGTCTTCTTCGCTCTGCGACTGCGCCACGATCTCGCCGGTCGGCGCCACGATGGCTGAGCCGCCGATCATGTGGAAGCCGTCTTCCGAGCCGCACTTGGCTGCGGCGCCGATCCACAGCGCGTTCTGGTACGCGTTGGCCTGCAGCGACAGCAGGTGGTGGAACATGCGCAGGTGCGGCGGCTCGGTCCAGTGGATGTTCCACGACGGCGTGTTGTAGCCAAGCACCACCAGCCGCGCGTCCTGCAGGCTCATCACGCGGAAGGTCTCGGGCCAGCGGCGGTCGTTGCAGAGGCACTGGCCGACGTTCGTGCCCAGCATCGGCCACACGCCGAAGCCATCGTTGCCGACCTCGAAGAACTTCTTCTCCAGATGCTGGAAGGGCGCTTCGGGTTTGTGGTCCGAATGGCCGGGCAGGTGGATCTTGCGGTAGCGGCCCACGATGTTCGCCTGCTCGTCGACCAGGATCGACGTGTTGAAGCGCTGCCCGTCAGGCGTGCGCTCCGCATAGCCCAGATAGAAGCCGATGCCCAGCGACTTCGCGAGGTCGAACAGCGGCTGCGTCGCGGGGCCGGGCATCGAGGGCTCGAAGAAGCGAGCTTCGGCTTCCTCCTCGCTCATCCAATAGCGCGGGAAGAAGGTCGTCAGCGCGAGCTCGGGGAACACCACCAGCTTCGCGCCGCGGCCCGCCGCCTCGCGCATCATGGCGATCAGCCGTGCAACGGCCGATTCGCGGCTGTCGTTCAAATGGATCGGGCCGAGCTGGGCGACGGCGAGGCCGAAACGTTCCTGGGTCATGCGGTCATTCCTTTCGTCCATGCGGACAGTGCGCCCTGGCTGGTGCCGGCCGCCTTGCGCTGCATCGGCTCTGGCTTGCCACGCGGCACGTAGCGCCCCGAGCCGCGCTCGGCGTTCAGCGTGTTGTCCTTGACCACCACGCGGCCGCGGCTGAGCACCACCTCGGGCCAGCCGCGCAGCGTGCGGCCTTCGTAGGGCGTGTAGCCGACGTTGTCGTGCAGCATCGACCAGGTGACCGTCGTCTCGCGCGCGGGGTTCCACAGCGCGAGGTCGGCATCGGCGCCGATCGCAATGCTGCCTTTCTTCGGCGCCAGACCGTACATGCGTGCATGGTTGGTCGAGGTCAGGGCGACGAACTGCTCGATGGTGATCCGGCCCGTCATCACGCCTTCGGAGAACAGGAGCGGCATGCGCAACTCGATGCCCGGCACGCCGTTGGCCATGTCCTTGAAGCCGGTCTGCTCGCCCTTGGGCAGCTTGCCGGTTTCGTCGAAACGGTAGGGCGCATGGTCGGACGAGAACACGCCCAGCGTGCCGTCCTTCAGGCCCTCCCACACGGCCTCCTGCGAGGCGCCGTCGCGAGGTGGTGGGCTGCAGCAGAACTTGGCGCCTTCCAGGCCCGGCTGGTCGAGGTCGTCGGCCGTGAGGAAGAGGTACTGCGGGCAACTCTCGGCATGCACTTGCGCACCCAGTGCACGTGCATCTCGGATGACCTTCACCGTCTCCTGGCCCGCCACGTGCACGATCAGCACCGGCACGTCGAGCAGGCGCGACAGCGACACCGCGCGGAAGGTGGCCTCGGTCTCGGCCAGCGGGTCGTGCGCCACGCCGTGGAATTTCGGCGCCGTCAGCCCGTGCTCGATGAGGCGCTGCGCGAGCCAGCGGATCATGTCGTGGTTCTCGGCGTGCAGCATGACCAGCGCGCCTTCACGGTCGGCGAGTTCCAGTACGTCGAGCAGCTGGTAGTCGTCGAGCTTGAGCCGGTCGTAGGTCATGTAGACCTTGAGCGACGTGATGCCGTTGCGGATCGCCTCGGGCAGGTCGACCGTCAGCGCGGTCTCGTCGGGGTTCGCGAGGATCAGGTGGAAGCCGTAGTCGATCACTGCCTTCTCACGGGCGAGGCGGCTGTAGTCGGCGATCACCGCCGGGATGCTCATGCCGCGGTGCTGCGCCGCGAACGGGATGATCGTGGTGGTGCCGCCGAACACGGCCGACACCGTCGCTGAATGGAAGTCGTCGGCGCACATCACGCCCATGCCCGAGAGCTGCTCGACATGCACATGGCTGTCGATGCCGCCCGGCAGCACCCAGCGGCCGGCGGCGTCGATGTCCTCGCGGCCCGGCGGCAGGTTCCTTTCCAGGGCGACGATGACACCATCGGTGATGCCGATGTCGGCCTCGAAGGTCTGCGTGTCCGTGGAGATGCGACCGTTGCGAATGGTCAGGTCGAAGGGCATGTCTGTTTATCCAGGTTGGCGTGGCGTGATGATGGCCTGAGGCACGTCGTAGGCGCGCAGCGATGCCCAGTGCTGTTCGACATCGTCGCGGAACAGGCCGCGGGTGATGCCCGACACCAGCTTCGGAATGGCCGTTGTCAGTGCGTTGATCGACGAGCCCGAGGCGCCGAAGCTCATCGTCGAGCCGATGGCGAAGAGGTGCACGTTGCGCAGCCACGGCGTCGCGCCGGGCGTGCGTTCGTTGAAGGCGTAGTCGTCGGTGAGATACGGGAAGGCGGCCAGCCGCGCGTCCTGCTCGTCGGCCGGCGGCACGTAGCGGTCGCCCCAGGTCGCGATGTTGTTTGCGAACTCACGCAGTTCGGGGCGCGCGGCGAAGTCGACGTCGATGCCGGTCGCGCTGATGACGAAGTCGGCGTGCAGCGCACCTTGGGTCGTGTCGAGTTCGACGCGCTGCTCGGCGCTGTCGAAGCGGCTGCCCGTCACGCTGCTGCCGGTGTGCAAATGGAAATTGGCGTGCATCGCGCAGCGGTCGTAGGTCGGCTGCGGGAAGCCTTCGCGCAAACCCAGGATGTGGCGCATGAAGCGCCAGCGCCAGGCGTCGTCGAGGTCGGACAGGTGCCGCAGGAAGCCGCGGAAGGTGAGCCAGCGGTAGGGTTGCACGACCTGCGGTTCGAGCCGGCGGCACAACAGGTGGACTTCGGCCGCGCCGGCTTCGAGTGCGGTCGCCGCGTTGTCGAAGGCCGATGCGCCAGCGCCGATCACGACCACCGTCTTGCCGCGCACGCGTTTGAAGTCGAAGGGCTGCGACGAGTTCACGCAGCGGTCGGCGGGCAGGCCTGCGAGCGTCGACGGAATCGCCCAGCGGCCGACGCCTTCCTGGCCGGTGGCCAGCACGATCTTGCGGGCGTACAGCGTCCGGCCTTGGCCACCTGATTCCACCTCGGCCGCGAGCAGGTCGCTGCCCTCGACGGGCACGATGCGCAGCAGCCGCGTGTCGTTCTGCAACGGCACGTTGGTCACGCGGCGCACCCACAGCAGGTACTCGGCCCACAGGCCCTTGGGCAGCATGTCGAGCGCGTCCCACGCGGCCTCGCCGAAGCGCGCTTCGTACCAGGCGCGGCACGTGAGGCTGGGAATGTCGAGGTCGGGGCCCGTGTAGTCCTTCGGGTTGCGCAGCGTGTGCATGCGCGCGTAGGTGTTCCAAGGGCCTTCGCCGGCGGGCGGTGCCGCATCAATGGCGAGGATGTTGTCGACCTTCGAGCGCAGCAGGCCGAAGGCGGTCGCGCTGCCCGACTGGCCGGCACCGACGATCAGCACGTCGAGCGCCGGTTGCCCGTCGGGCCCGGTGCGCGGCGTGAGCCAGGGCAGGTGCGGGTGGGCGATGCTGGCCAGATCGCGCGCGACCCGGGCTTCCAGCGTATCGAGCGCGTTCATGCGGCGAGCCATCCGCCATCGACCACCATCGTGGTCCCGGTCGTGAAGGCCGATGCGTCGCTGGCCAGGTGCAGCGCCGAATTGGCGATGTCTTCCGCGCGGCCGAAGCGGACCAGCGCATGGCGCTGGCGCGAGGCCTCGCGCGCGGCGTCCGGGTCGGCCTGGCGGCCGAAGCCACGCGCGAGCATCGGCGTGTCGATGGCGCCGGGCGCGATCGCGTTGACGCGGATGCCGTCGGCCGCGAAGTCCAGCGCCATGGTGCGCGTGAGGCTCATGATCGCGCCCTTCGCGGCGATGTAGGCGCTGTTGCCACGGCCGCCTGCCAAGGCCAGTTGCGAGGCGAAGGTGATGATCGATCCACCACCCTGGCGCTTCATCGCCGGCACCACGGCGCGTGCCCACAGCCAGGTGCCGCCGACGTTGGTGCGGAACACCGCGTCCCAGTCTTCCGGCGCGGTCGTGAGCACGGTGCCGCCGCAGGAAAAGCCGGCGGCACACATCAGCACGTCGATGCGGCCCCATTGCGCGAGCACGGCGGCGGCGTTGTCGTCGGCCGTGCCGGGCATGCCCACGTCGGCGCCGAAAGCCAGGGCGTCGCCGCCTTCTGCCCGGATCCGTGCGGCGGTGCCTTCCGCTGCTGCCAGTTCGCGGTCGACGATGGCCACGCGCGCGCCTTCACGCGCGAACAACAGCGCTGACGCCTGCCCGATGCCCGATCCGCCGCCGGTGACAACGGCGACCTGTTCCTTCAGTCTCACAAGATTCCTTTCGATGCGGCCTCGTGCCGCCGGCACCAGGCAGCGAGGTGATCGGCCGACGTCTCCATGGCGAACGCGGCTTGCCAGCCGAGTTCGGCGTGCAACCGCGCGACCGACAGCGGCGCGCGGTCGGTCGGCGCGTGCAGGTCGATGGTCGGTGCCTCGCCGTCGTGCGCGAGTCGGCATTCGAAGCCGGGCCGCAGCGCGGCCAGCCGGTCGCCCCAGGCGAGCGCCGACCAGCAGGTGGACGACGACACGTTGTAGACGCGATGCTGCAACGCCTCGGCCGCTGCGACGGCATGCACCGCGCGTGCCACGTCGGGTGCGTAGACCCAGTCGCGCACGCCGGGCCGCGCCAGCAGCGCGGGCGTGCCACGTCGCGCCGCCTCGGTGATCTGGAACTGCGGGCTGGTCGTGTCGCGCACGCCGGTGGCGCGTTCCCACGGGCCGAACACGCCGCTCAGGCGCAGGCTCACGAAGTCCATCGACCACAGCGCGGCCAGGCGGCCACCGATCATCTCGGAGCCGAACTTGGTGATGCCGTACAGGCCGGTCGGCTGCGGCGGCGTGTCTTCGTCGACCATGGCCACGCCCATCGCCGCAAGGCCGTAGACCGCCGCCGAACTCAGGTTGATGACCCGCCGGACTTCCGCGTTGCGCGCCGCGCGCAGGATCGGCGTGAGCGCCGCCAGGTTGACCTGCAGGATCGTTTCCGGATCGCGTGTCTCGCGCACCGCATCGGCCGTGATGGCGGCACCGAGCACCACGGTGTCGACCCCGTAGGTCATGGCGCGCGTGACGGCGTCGACATCGGTCACATCGCCCTGCACGACGTCGAACGAGCCCGGCAGCGCAGCGAACGCCTTGGTGGCCGCTGGCGGAGGCGGCAACCGGTCGAACAGCACCACGGCCTCGCCCTCGGCCAGCAGCCGCTCGGCGATGTTGAGCCCGACGAAGCCGGCACCGCCGAAGACCAGCGTCTTCTTCATGCCGGCACCGCCTCGAAGGCCACCGGCGCCGCGTGCGGCTCGAAGTGCGGGATGGCGGCCAGCAGCGCCTGCGTGTAGGCGGTTTTCGGCGCACGGAAGAGGTCGGCGCTGAGGCCTTCCTCCACCACCTCGCCGTTGCGCAGCACGATGGTCCGCTCGCACATCATGCGTACCACGTTCAGGTCGTGGCTCACGAACAGGAAGGCCAGGTCTTCCTCGCGGCGCAAGCGGTCGAGCAATTGAAGGATGACGGCCTGCACCGACACGTCGAGCGCGGCGGTCGGTTCGTCGAGCACAAGCAGCCGCGGCTTGCAGGCGATGGCGCGTGCGATGCCGATGCGCGCCTTCTGTCCACCTGAGAGCTGGTGCGGAAAGCGCTCGAGCAGTTCGAGCGGCAGGCCGACGCGCAGCGCGCAGTCGTTGACGGCCTTCGTCAGCGCAGCGCCCGACGACATGCCTTCGAGCCGGCGCAGCGGATGCGCGATGCAGTCGAAGGCGTTGAAGCGTGGGTTCAGGCTGTCGTGCGGATCCTGGAAGACGATCTGGATGTCTTTGCGCAACGGCGATTTGTGGAAGTCATTCGCCTTGATCTGGCCGATGCTGCCGCCATCGAACAGGATGTCGCCGTCGCTGCTGTCGATCAACCGGCACAGCATGCGCGAGATGGTGCTTTTGCCCGAGCCCGATTCGCCGACCAAGCCCAGGCTCTCCCCGCGTGCCAGCCGGAACGACACGTTGTTGACCGCCGTGATGCCGCCGGGGTAGTGCTTGGACAGCTTCTGAACCTCGAGCAGCAGCGGCGTGCCGGGTGGCAACGCAGCCTTGGGTGTTTCGACGACCGGCGGCAAGGCCTCGTCAGCACCGACCACGAGGTCGGCGATGGTCGATGTCAGCGTCGGCGACGCCGCCACCAGCCGCTTTGTATACGGATGCTGTGGCGCGCTGAAGAGCTGCAAAGGCGGCGCGTCTTCCACCACCTGGCCGCGCTCCATCACGACCACGCGGCTGCAGTACTTGGCGGCCAGACCGAGGTCGTGCGTGATGAGGATGGTCGCCATGCCGCGCTTGGCGGTGATGGCGGCCAGCAGGTCCATCACGGTCTTCTGCGTGGTCACGTCGAGGCCGGTGGTGGGCTCGTCGGCGATCAGCAGCGCCGGCTCGCTCGCGATCGCCATCGCGATCATGATGCGCTGGCACATGCCGCCCGACAGCTCGTGCGGGTAGGCATCGAGCCGCTTCTCGGGCTCGCGGATCAGCACGTCCTTCAACAGGTCGAGCGCACGTGCGCGGGCCTCGCCCGGTGTGAGCTTCGAATGCACGCTGAGCGCATCGGCGATCTGCAGGCCGACGGTGCGGATCGGGTTGAGCGCCGCACGCGGGTTCTGGAAGATCATCGAGATCGCCGCGCCGTGCGTCGAGCGCAGCGTCTTCCAGGTCGCGTTCGTGATGTCCTGGCCGCGATAAAGGATCTTGCCGCCGACGATGCGCCCCGCCGCTTCGAGCAGATGCGTCACGGCAAAGGCGGTCACCGACTTGCCCGAGCCGCTTTCGCCGACGATGCCCAGCGTCTGGCCCACGTCGAGCGACAGGCTCACGCCGCGCACGGCGTCGACCATGCCGCGCCGCGTGGAGAAGCTGACGCGCAGGTCTTCGATATCCAGCAGACGTTCTGCGCTCATGTCCGCATCCTCGGATCCAGGATGTCGCGCAAGCCATCACCCAGCAGGTTGAAGAAGAGCACGGCGATCATCAGCGCGAAGCCGGGGCAGGCCACCAGCCACCAATTGCCGGTGGAGATGAAGCGCGCGCCCTCGGCCACCATGATTCCCCACTCCGGCGTGGGCTGTTGCACACCCAGGCCGATGAACGAGAGGCCCGCCGCGTTCAGCACCGCCCAGCCCAGGTTCAGCGAAATCTGTACCGCCATCGCCGGCAAGATGTTCGGCAGCAGGAAGCGCAGGATCACCGACAGGTGCGAGTCGCCGCAGGCGCGGGCAGACTCGACCCATCCGGCGTTGCGCCGCACGTTGACTTCGGCCCGCGCGAAGCGGATGTAGAAGGGCAGGTTGATGAAGGCGGTGGCGATCACGATGTTCTCGACGCGGTTGCCCAGCGCCGCCACCATCGCCATCGCCAGCACGAAGAGCGGGAAGGCCAT
>CALRYR010000185.1:0-7919 GCA_943372425.1 Variovorax sp. YR752
CGCTCGAAATCGCATGCGCCGAGCAGACCTCGACGCAGGCGTTGCAGCCGATCTGCTCGTTGCGGCTGTGGGCGCAGAGCTTCTGCTTGTAATCGAAGAACTTCGGCTTCTCGAATTCGCCCACCATCTCGCGCAGGCGCAGCAGCGTCTGCAGCGCGTCGGCGGTGCCGAGCCCGCCCGGCAGGCGGAAGTAGCCCTGCGGCGGCGCGTGCCAGTCGACCAGTGGCGTGGCGCCGAGGTCGAGCACCAGATCGAAGGCGGCGTCGAGCGTCTCCGGCGCGCGGCCGAAGTGGATGGCGCCGGCCACGGTGCAGGCCCGCTCGCAGTCGCGGTGCGACGTGCACTTCGACTCGTTGATCTGGTAGTCGAGCCCGATGGCCTGCTCGGGGCAGGCGGTGACGCACGCATTGCAGCGCGTGCACAGGTCGAGGTCGATCGCGTTGCTGCGCGTCCATTGCAGCTTGAACGCACCCAGCCAACCCGAGAAGGCATCGACCCGGCCGGCCACGACCGGCCAGCGGCGCTCCTGCATGCCGCCGGCCACGCCGGGGCCCTGCGACAAGATGGTGACGTCCAGCGTGTCGGCCACCAGCGCGGCGGCCTGCTCGGCCTGGTCGAGCGGGCCGACGATCAGCAGGCGGCCCTGGCTGGCGTAGCTCACCGTCGCGACCGGGTCGGGTTCGGGCAACGCGGCGGCGGCCAGCAGCGCGGCGATCTTCGGCATCGCCTGCTTGGCGTCGCGGCTCCAGCCACCGGTCTCGCGGATGTTGACGAAGTGGATCGGCGAGGTGGCGTTGGGGGTCTGCTCGGCCAGCTCGCCGAAAAGGCGACGTTCCTGGGTGCAGGCGACGATCACGTCGTCGCCCGACTGGATCGCGCGCTGGAAGGCGCTCGCCTCGCGGCGGCACAGCGCGGAATGAAGGGGCAGCGTTTCAGCCAGTGCGGTGCCGAGCGTCTTCGGCGCGAGCGGCATCGTCTGGTTGCAATCGCAGATCAGCGTTTGGGTCATCGGTCGGTTGGCTGGCAGGTTGCGCATCGGCAACCAGCGGGCTGGGAAGGGCCGCGGAAGGCTCGGACTGTGCCACGGCCGGCGGCGCGGCATCGTCTTGCGGGGTTACTCCGGGCATTGGCAAGGCCGCCATGGCCTGGGCGTCGGGGGCTTCGGGCTCCTCCTCGAACAGATTCAAAAACTTCGCGCTGGCCATCTGGCGCAGGACGCTCTCGGGCAGCGGAGAAGGGATCGAATAGTCATCGATGTAGATGTCCATCCGGTCCATCACGTTGAAGTGCGGGTCGGCGAAGAGCTTCTTGAAGGCGGCGTTCTTGACCTCGGGCGCCACGCCCTTCGCGAGGAAGGGCTTGAAGTCGGAGTCGATGGTGAGTGCCGTGGTGTCGGCCAGCGTGGGCGGTGGCGGTGCACCCGGTTCATCGGCTTGGGCGGGCGGCGCGACGACCAGCGATGCGTCCGTCGGCACGGGGTGCACGGGTGGCACCGCATCGGGCTGCACCTCGGCCGGGGCGACCACCGGTGCCTCCTCCGCGCGCGCCTGCTGCTTGCGCCGCGACCAGCGGTCGAAGAAGCCCTCAGACATCGCCGGCACCGCGCCCGCGCTTCTTCTCGGTGGTCACGCTGGCCGCATTGCCGAAGCGGTCGGTCAGCGGTCGGAAGCTCTCGGGCCGCTTGCGGCGCTTGGGCTCGATCACGTAATGCTCGGCGGCAAAAGCGCGCACCCACTCGACCACCTCGGGCGGCGCGGGCACCTGCTCGACCGTCTCCTGCGCGTCGAGCCAGCGACCGGCCTCGTTGTAGCTCAGGCTCACGACCACGGGCAGCGGGATGGGTTCGTCGGCCAGGTGCGGCTCCTCCTCCATGCGCCACAGCACGAACCAGCACGGGGCCGGCGTCGTGACGTTGAGGTGGTAGCCCTCGGCGTCATCGCGGAACAGCTCGGCCTTGAAGCCGGGGTGCAGCCAGCGCTGGGCGCCCTCATGTTCGTGCAGCAGGCGCGGCACGGTGCCGAAGGTAGGTTCGTCGGGCACCACGCTGTCGAGGATCCAGCGCCACGGCTGCCAGTGCGCGGACGGCCCGTGGACGCGCTCGCGCCGCATGATGACGGCCACGTCCAGCGCAGGACGTTGGGCGGGCGAGGGAGATTCGGCGGTCGACATGGGGCGGACGATAGCCGATGTGTGACGGAGTGCTCAAAGCCTGCGCGCTGCAGGGGTCAAAGCGCCGAGATGCATGGCTTCCCCCGGTCTGTTCGAACTTTGGTTGTCGTGGCACCGCGCCTACATTGGTTCCACGGCGCCAGAGGCGGCAGAGCGGTGTCGCCGTCCTGCCGGGCAGCCGAACCCAAGAGCACTCGAGGACAACAACATGCCAAAACTGATCGTCATCAACCAGCGCGGGCTGACCAAGCTGGTGCCCCTGCACACCGGCCAGACCACCGTCGGGCGCGGGTCGCTCAACAACATCGTGATCGATGCGGAAAGCGTCAGCCGCCACCACGCGGTGCTCTCGCGCGACGGCAATACGGTGAAGCTGCACGACCTCGGCAGCCGCAACGGCACCTACGTGAATGACGTGCGGGTGCGCGTGCGGCGCCTGCGCCATGGCGACACGATCACGATGGGCGACTGCGTGCTGCGCTTCCTGAACGACAAACCGCTGCATGAAGTGAGCACGCCGCTCGGCCTGGACTCGCTGACCGCCGAATTCCAGAGCGCCTTCAGCGCCGCCCAGCCCGCGCCTCCTGGCTGGGACGCGCGCGCCTGACCCTCCGGCCGTCAGGCCGACGCGGTGCCCGCGGCGTACAGCACCGCCCGCGGCGCCCGGCACAGGCCCCACAGGCGCAGTCCGGCCAGTTCGGCCACATGCACACCCATCGCGGTCGGCGCCGAGATCGTCGCCAGCGCAGCGATGCCGACGCGCGTGCACTTGCGCACCAGCTCGTGGCTGCCACGGCTCGACAGCACGACGAAGCCCGGCTCGCCCAGGCGACCCATGCGGGCCAGCGTGCCGATCAGCTTGTCGAGCGCGTTGTGGCGGCCGACGTCTTCCAGCACCGCGACCAGCTCGCCCTCCAACGTCGCCCAACCGGCCGCATGGATGGCGCCCGCCTCGGCGTTGAGGCGCTGCCAGGCCGGCAGCGCGTCGATGGCGCGCAGCACGGTCGGCAGGTCGACACGGGACACCCAGTCATGGGGCGGCAGCGGGTCCGACTGAAGCTCCAGGCCGGCGAAGCTCTCGACACCGCAGACCCCGCAGCCGGTGCGGCCCGCCAGGCTGCGGCGGCGGCCCTTGAGCCGCTCGAAGCTGCGCGTGGAGATCTCGAGCTGCACCTCGATCGCGTCGACGCCCGGCGGGAGGCCGGCCATCGCAGCGTCGACGGCACTCACCTCGATGCCGCGACAGTCGGCCGCGGCATCGAGGATGCCTTCGCTCAGCGCGAAGCCGAGCGCGAAGGCTTCGATGTCCTGCGGCGTCGCCATCATCACCGCGTGCGAGATGCCGTTGAAGACCAGCGCCACCGGCACCTCGGCCGCCAGCACATCATGGCGGGTCGTGCCTTGCGCATCGACCGTGCCGCCGAAGACCTGCACCGTGCGGTGCAAGAGCGGCGACAGCACGGGGCCCGTCTCGGCGTTCACGACGCCGCCTCCTCGGGCGGCAGCGCGTCCACCAAAGCCCGGCCCGGCGCTTCGAGGTGAACGACCCAGCGGTCGTCCAGCTGCACCACGCGCACCCAGCCCGGCCCGCGCACACCTCCGAGCGTGGCGTCGCCCATCAGCGTGAGCTGGCGCATCAGCACGCTCGCGCCCTGCCCCAGCTGCTTGCCCAGCCGCGGCAACGACACGCCGCCGTCGCGCGGTGCGTCGGCCAGCGCCAGCAAGATGGATCGGGAAAGCGGGTCGAGTTCGGTGCTGGTGCCGGTGGTCATCCCCACACCTTAGCCGATGGCGTAGGCGCTCGCGTCGTGGTCGGCCTTGGCGGCGACGGGTGCCGTGTGCGGCGTGAGGATCACCGGGATCGACTTCGACGCCGGCGTGCCGGCATTGAGCGCGACCGAATCCAGCGGCACCAGCGGATTCGTCTCGGGGTAGTAGGCGGCGAGGTTGCCGCGCGGAATGTCGTAGGCCACCAGCTTGAAGCGGTCGGCCCTGCGGACCTGGGCACCGTCGCCGGCGTCGTCCCACACGGTCTGGATGTCGACCCAGTCGCCGTCCTTCAGGCCCAGCGCGCGGATGTCGGCTTCGTGGATGAAGACCACGCGGCGCTGGCCGAACACGCCGCGGTAGCGGTCGTCGTGGCCGTAGATGGTGGTGTTGTACTGGTCGTGCGAGCGCGTGGTGAGCAGCGTGAAGACGACCGTGTCGCCCTTGGCGGCGAAGCGCGCGCGGGCGCGGTGCGACGGCGTGTCGCGCGGCACCGCATGCGCCACGAAGGTGGCCTTCTTCGTCGCCGTGGCCCACACCCGCTCGCTCGCGGTGTTGCGCAGGCGGAAGCCGCCGGGCACGGCCACACGCTGGTTGAAGTCCTTGAAGTCGGCGAACACCGCTTCGATCTTGTCGCGGATGCGGGCGTAGTCCTCGATCAGCCAGAGCCACGGTGTGCGGCTGCTGTTCCGGCCGGTTTCGCCGATGGTGGCCGCCGCCAGCCGCGCCACGATGGCGGGCTCCGACAGCAGGTGCTCCGAGGCCGGCGGGTTGATGCCGGTGGAGATGTGGACCATGCTCATCGAGTCTTCCACCGTCACGCCCTGCGGGCCGCCGGCCTGGATGTCGATCTCGGTGCGGCCGAGGCACGGCAGGATCAGCGCCTCGCGCCCGTGCACCACGTGGCTGCGGTTGAGCTTGGTGGTGACGTGCACCGTCAGGTCGCAGCGGCGCAGCGCCTTCCAGGTCTCGTAGGTGTCGGGCGTGGCCGCGGCGAAGTTGCCGCCCAGCGCGAAGAAGACGCGGGCCTTGCCGTCGCGCATGGCGGCGATGGAATCCACCACGTCCCAGCCGTTGGCCCGCGGCGGCTCGAAGCCGAAGACCTCGCCCAGCTTGTCGAGCAATGCGGCCGGCGGCTTCTCCCAGATGCCCATCGTGCGGTCGCCCTGCACGTTGCTGTGGCCGCGCACCGGGCACGGGCCGGCGCCTTCGCGGCCGATGTTGCCGCGCATCATCAGCAGGTTGACCAGCATCTGGATCGTGCCCACCGAGTTCTGATGCTGCGTGATGCCCATGCCCCAGCAGAAGATGGCGCTCTTGGCTTCCGCATAGATGTCGCCGGCCGCGCGGATCTGCGCTTCGCTCAGGCCCGACTCTTCTTCGAGCACGGCCCAGGTCTCGCCGCGCAGGCCGTCGGCCACGTCGCTGAAGCCGGTAGTGTGCTCGCTGATGAAGTCGAGGTCGAGCAGCGATTCGCCCGCGTCCTGGCGGTCGATCAGGTGCTTCATCATTCCGGCGACGACGGCCATGTCGCCGCCCACGCGCAGCTGGAAGTAGTGCGTGCTGATGGCGGTCGACGTCAGCGTCGCCATCTCGAACTTGTCCTGCGGATCGGCGAAGCGTTCCAGCCCACGTTCGCGCAGCGGGTTGAAGCTGACGATCTTCGCGCCGCGCTTGTGGGCGGCACGCAGCTCGCCCAGCATGCGCGGGTGGTTGGTGCCGGGGTTCTGGCCGAAGATGAAGATGGCGTCGGTCTTCTCGAAGTCCTCAAGCGTGACCGTGCCCTTGCCCACGCCGATCTGCGGGCGCATGCCGCTGCCGCTCGGCTCGTGGCACATGTTCGAGCAGTCGGGGAAATTGTTGGTGCCGTACTCGCGCACGAACAGCTGGTACAGGAAGGCCGCCTCGTTGCTGGCGCGGCCCGAGGTGTAGAAGATCGCCTGGTTCGGGTCGGGCAGCGCGTTCAAATGCTTGGCGACCAGCGCGAAGGCGTCGTCCCATGCGATGGGCACGTAGCGGTCGCTGGCCGCGTCGTAGACCATCGGATGCGTCAGGCGTCCCTGGTCCTCGAGCCAGAAGTCGCTCTGCTTCGCCAGCTCGGCCACGGTGTGCTTCGCGAACAGCTCGGGGCCGGCGCGGCGCGCCGTCGCTTCGGCCGCGACGGCCTTCACGCCGTTCTCGCAGAACTCGAAGGTCGACGCATGGTTGCGGTCGGGCCAGGCGCAGCCGGGGCAGTCGAAGCCGTCGGGCTGGTTGGCCGAGAGCAGCGTCTTGGCGCCCTTCACCGGGATGTCCTGCTTGAGCAGCGCGTTGGTCACGCTGCGCAGCGCGCCCCAGCCACCGGCGGGGCCCTTGTAGAACTCGATCTTCTGTTCGCTCATCGCGGTCTCCTGACGACTTCGGGCCGGCGCCCTGGGGACGCCGGCCCTGGAAGGCCCATGGCCTGTTGCTGCAGCCTCAGTGGAAGAACTTGGCTGCGCTGATCAATGTCTTGTACACGCCCCAGGCCAGCGGGATGCCGACGGCAGCCCATGCCAGCGCGACGACAAAGGTCGGCGTCTTGTCGGCGCGGCCCGAACCGCTGCCCACTTCGGACGCGGCCGCCTTCTCGTGGGCCAGCTTCTTCTCGACGGCGAGTTCCGCGTCGCTCATGAAGTGCTTGTCGGCCACCGGGCGCACCAGCAGGTTGGCGATCAGGCCGACGACCAGCATGCCGACCAGGATGTACATGGTCTGGTTGTAGACCTGCTCGCGCGGCAGGCCCAGGCCCAGTTGGTACTCGCGCATGTAGTTCACGACGACAGGGCCGAGGATGCCGGCCGTGGCCCAGGCGGTGAGCAGGCGGCCATGGATGGCGCCGACGAACTGCGTGCCGAACAGGTCGGCCAGGTAGGCCGGCACCGTCGCGAAGCCGCCGCCGTACATCGAGAGGATCAGGCAGACCGCGCCCACGAAGAGCAGCGTGTTGCCGGCCGCGGCCGACGACGGCAGGCTGGCGTAGAGCACGCCGCCGAGCACGAAGAAGACGGTGTAGGTCATCTTGCGGCCGAGCTTGTCCGACAGGCTGGCCCAGACGAAGCGCCCGCCGATGTTGAAGAGCGACAGCAGCGCGGTGAAGCCGCCGGCCACCACGGCAATGGCCGCGAGCTGGGTCTTGTCGAGTTCGCCGAACTTCTTCGGCACGTCGATCAGGCCGCCGCCGAAGACTTCCTGCAGCATGGGCGAGGCCATGCCGATCACGCCGATGCCGGCAGAGACGTTCATGCACAGCACGATCCACACGAGCCAGAACTGCGGAATGCCCCACACCTTCTTCACGTGCACGTGGCGCTGCGTGATCATGGCGTTGCTGGTCTGTGCCACGGGCGGCGTCCAGCCGGCGGGCTTCCAGCCGGTGGGCGGCACACGGTAGCCGAGCGCGCCGGCCATCATGAAGACGAAGTACACCAGCGCCATCACGACGAAGGTCTGCATCACGCCGGCGTCCGTCGGCGTGGCGAAGTTTTTCATCAGCTCGACCGCGAGCGGCGAACCGATCATCGCGCCGCCGCCGAAGCCCATGATGGCCATGCCGGTCGCCATGCCGCGGCGGTCGGGGAACCACTTGATGAGGGTCGACACCGGCGAGATGTAGCCCAGGCCGAGGCCGATGCCGCCGATCACGCCGGAGCCGAGGATCATCATCCAGAACTGGTGGGTGTAGATGCCCAGCGCCGACAGCAGCATGCCGCCGCACCAGCACAGCGCGCTCACCACGCCGGCCTTGCGCGGGCCGGCGCGTTCGAGCCAGCCGCCCCACACCGCAGCGGAGCAGCCAAGGAACACGAAGAAGAGCGTGTACATCCAGCCCAGCGTGGCGACGCGCCAGTCGCAGCCGCTGGCGAACAGCTCGGCGAAGAAGCTCATGTCCTTGGCGCAGGCCGTGCCGGTGCCGGCCGTCTGCAGCATCTTCGACAGAGGCAGCCAGAACACGGAGAAGCCGT
>CALRYR010000186.1:0-7733 GCA_943372425.1 Variovorax sp. YR752
CGCTGGAGGACGGCACCGCCCTGCCCGCGCCGGCCGGCACCGATCTGCTCGACATGGCGCGGCGCACGGCGCTCGCCGTGCTGCCGTGCCAGCCAGGCCTGGCCGCCGGGCAGCCAGAGCTCGCTGCGGTCGTACCCGCCGTCGTCCACGAATTCGGCGAACTGCTGCCAGCTCACCGGCTGCGCGTCGATCTCGAAGGCCGGCACGTCGACCGCCAGCGTGCCACTGTCCTGCGCAAAGCCGAAGCCCCCACTGCCGTCGGCGCGACCGAGCGTCCAGCGCGTGGCCGGCATCAGGAGCGGCTCGCGCGAAACGACCGCGGGCGACGGCTCGACGCCGATCGGCAGGCCCAGCGTCTGCGCGATCACGACGAGTTCCTCGCCGCGCAGGTCTTCGTGGAACAGCGCGAGGCGGTAGAAGTAGAGGCCGGCGTCGGTCTCGGCCGCACGCTCGAGCAGTTCCAGCGTGCACTCGAGCGTCTCGAGCAGGTAGGCACGGGTCGCTTCGGCATCCGGCACCGTCACACCAGCCCCGGGCGGCACCGACCACCCCTCGTCGGCATGCGGCTCGATGGACGCCAGCCGCGTGGGGCGCGCCGGGCAGTCGATGCCGAAGGCCCGCTGCGTGTTGCGCGCGATCCACCACTCGGAGAACCAGCCGATGTGGCCGGCCAGCCAGAGCGGCGGCAACGCGCTGGGCTGCGACTCGCCCGGCAGCGCGTCAACTCCCTCGGCCTCTTCGCACAGCGCCAGCAGATGCAGCGTGTGGTTGCGTGCGTCGATGAGCGCGAGCGACAGCAGGTCGCGACCGGCGTGAACCATCTCGAGGGCATCGATGGCTTGCACGCCGGCCGGCGCGCGGCGCGGTGCGGGGCCGGAGGGTGCGGGCATCGCCTGATTATCGGCGCCGCCGCACACCGATAAAATCCGCTCGCCCTGCACCCGACCCGCCAGCGCACAACGCCGGCGCGTCGGGTGCATTCTTATCAGGGCAACCCTTAAAAAGACGGAGCAACTATGCAAGGCTTGATGAAGCTGTCGAGGGCCATCGACTGGCTCAACGCCCAGGTGGGCAAGTACGCGATCTGGATCATTCTGGCGTCGACCGCCATCAGCACCGTCAACGCCGTGGTTCGCAAGGTGTTCAACACCAGCTCCAACGCGTATCTCGAGGTCCAGTGGTATCTGTTCGCCTGGTCCTTCCTGATCGCGGCCGGCTTCACGCTGCTCAACCGCGAACACGTGCGCATCGACGTGCTCAACAGCCGCCTGCCCAAGCGCACGCAGATGTGGATCGACATCGTGGGCTTCGCCGCCTTCCTCACGCCGCTGTGCATCGTGGTCCTGCACTACACCATCCCGATGACCTTCAGCATGTACCAGACAGGCGAGATGTCGGGCAACCCCGGCGGCCTGATCCGCTGGCCCGTGTGGCTGGCGCTGCCGGTGGGCTTCACGCTGCTGATGCTGCAGGGCTGGTCCGAGCTGATCAAGCGCGTGGCCTTCCTGCGCGGCGTGGGCCCCGACCCGACGATCAAGCAGGGCGAGAAGACCGCCGAGGAAGAACTGGCCGAGGTCCTGCGCGAGCGCTCGGACGTCATCGATCCGGCGGCGACGCCACAGGCACGCTGACCCACGCGCAGAGACAGAAGAACCATGGAATTCATCACTGCCAACTTCGCCCCGATCATGTTCGCGGGGCTGATCGTCTTTCTGCTGCTGGGCTTTCCGGTTGCCTTCAGCCTGGGGGCCTGCGGCCTCTTCTTCGGCTTCGTCGGCGTCGAGCTTGGCGTCTTCCAGTCGTCCGTCATGGCCTGGCTGCCGCAGCGGCTCATCGGGATCATGGCCAACGACACCTTGCTGGCCGTGCCCTTCTTCACCTTGATGGGGCTGATCCTCGAACGAAGCGGCATGGCCGAGGACCTGCTCGACACCGTCGGCCAGGTCTTCGGCCCAATGCGCGGCGGCCTGGCGCTGGCCGTGATCTTCGTGGGTGCGCTGCTGGCCGCGACGACCGGCGTGGTGGCCGCATCGGTCATCTCGATGGGCCTGATCTCGCTGCCCATCATGCTGCGCTACGGCTACGACCGGCGCATGGCCTCCGGCGTGATCGCCGCGTCGGGCACGCTGGCGCAGATCATCCCGCCCTCGCTGGTGTTGATCATCATGGCCGACCAGCTCGGCAAGAGCGTCGGCGACATGTACAAGGGCGCCTTCCTCCCCGCCTTCATCCTGGTCGGCCTGTACGTGCTGTACGTGGTCTTCCTGGCGATTTTCAAGCCGTCGCAGGTGCCTGCCCTGCCGGCGGAAGCGCGCATCTACCGCGAGCCGAACGGCGGTGGCGGCTACGCCTCGCTGGTCGCACTGATGGGCTTCTCGGCCTTCGTCGCGGTCATGATGGCGCGCCACATGGCCGAGATCCACACATGGTGGGAAGGCACCCTCATCACCTCGGTAGCCACCGACGAGAAGGTGGTCGTCGCGATGTGCGGCGGCACCTTCGTGGCCTTCCTGATCGCGCTGTTCAACAAGGTCACGCGACTGGGCCTGCTGTCGCGGCTGGCCGAGCGCGTCACCTTCGTGCTGATCCCGCCGCTGCTGCTGATCTTCCTGGTGCTGGGCACCATCTTCCTGGGCGTCGCGACGCCCACCGAAGGCGGCGCCATGGGTGCGATCGGCGCGCTGGTGCTGGGGGCGCTGCGTCGGCGGCTGAACCTGAGCCTGCTCAAGCAGGCGCTGGCGACGACCACCAAGCTGGGCAGCTTCGTGATGTTCATCCTGATCGGCGCCACCGTGTTCGGCCTGGTGTTCCAGGCTGCCGACGGCCCGATCTGGGTGGAGCACCTGCTGACCGGCCTGCCCGGCGGCCAGATCGGCTTCCTGATCCTGGTGAACGTGCTGATCTTCTTCCTCGCGTTCTTCCTCGACTACTTCGAGCTGTCCTTCATCGTCGTGCCGCTGCTGGCGCCGGTGGCGCAGAAGCTGGGCATCGACCTGATCTGGTTCGGTGTGCTGCTGGCCGTGAACATGCAGACCTCGTTCATGCACCCGCCCTTCGGCTTCGCGCTCTTCTTCCTGCGTTCGGTGGCACCGGAGAAGCCGTACATGGACCGCGTGACGAAGAAGATCATGCAGCCGGTGACCACCATGCAGATCTACAAGGGCGCCGTGCCCTTCGTGCTGATCCAGCTCTTCATGGTGGGCCTGCTGATCGCCTTCCCGGGGCTGGTCACGGGCAATCTCGACAAGGAGCAGAAGGTCGACCTCCGTCAGGTCGGCGACCAGATGCGCGAATCGCTGCAGCCCTCTTCGGAAGAAGGCGGCTATGGCTCCGACCAGGGCTACGGCGCCGAGCCGGCACCGTCGCTCGGCACCCCGGCACCGGCGGGCAGCGACGCTGCACCCTCGGCCCCTGCCCCGACGCCCGAACCTGCAGCCACCGAAGACGACCCGATGAAGGCGATGCAGGACGCCCTCAAGCCCAAGCCAGGGCAGTGAAGGCATGACACATGCGGCACCGGGAACGGTGCCGCAGACGCACAAAAGCCGCGCACTGCGCGGCTTTTTCGTGGGCGGGCCAGTCGGCCCGCGACCGGAGCGAACTCAGATCTTCACGCCGTTCATGTACTGGTTGAACGGGTACTCCGAGAAACGGTTCCAGAGGATCTGGTCGCGCTGGAAAGCGCGCATGCTCTGGTGGATCGTCTTGAAGTCGGCCGACTTGGCTTCGTGCTCTGCAAACACTTCCATCGAGGCCTTGAAACCCGCGTCCATCACCGCCTTCGGGAAAGGCTTGAGCTGCGTCTTTTCGGCGACCAGCTTCTTCAGCGCGATCGGGTTCCAGGCATCGTACTTGGCGGTCATGTCGGTGGCCGCGACCTTGCAGGCGGCGTCCAGGATGGCCTTGTTCTCTTCCGAGAGCGCGTTGTACTTCTTCACGTTGATGAAGAACTCGAGGTCGGCGCCGCCTTCCCACCAGCCGGGGTAGTAGTAGAACGGTGCGACCTTGTTGAAGCCCAGCTTGGCATCGTCGTACGGGCCGACGAATTCCGATGCGTCGAGCGTGCCCTTTTCCAGCGCCTGGTAGACGTCGCCGGCCGGCATGTTCTGCGGCACCACGCCCAGCTTCTGCATCGCTTCACCGAACACGCCGCCGCCCATGCGCATCTTCAGGCCCTTGAGGTCTTCGACGCTCTTGATCTCCTTGCGATACCAGCCGCCCATCTGCGTGCCGGTGTTGCCGGCGCTGGCCGTCTTGAAGTTGTACTTGGCAAAGAAGTCGTCAAGCAGCTTGCGGCCGCCGCCGTAGTCCTTCCACGACGTGTTCTGGCGGGCGGTCAGGCCGAAGGGCACGGCGCAGCTGAATGCGAAGACCGGGTCCTTGCCGGTGAAGTAGTAGGCAGCCGACTGGGCCATCTCGATGTTGTCGCCCTGCAGGGCGTCGACGACGCCGAAGGCCGGCATCAGTTCGCCAGCGGGGTGGACGGTGATTTCGAACTTGCCACCCGACAGCGCCTTGACCGTCTTGGAGAGCATTTCGGCGCTGCCGAAGATCGTGTCCAGCGAACGGGGAAAGCTCGATGCCAGGCGCCAGCGGACAGCGGCTTGTGCATGCACCGCGGGCGCGATGCCGGCAGCCAGCACGCCAGCGATGCCGGCATTCTTGATGAGGGAACGACGATCCATGAATTCACTCCGATTGCAAAGGGGAAAAAACAAAACGCGGCCTCGCCGCGTTGAGTTGAAGACCTTGTGGGTCGCTCGCGATTGTAAGAAGCGCTTACAGGGCGCTTCTTGGGGGTTTACCCTGCGGAATCCGTCGCGCCGAAACGGGCCGTGATCGACTTCGCGATGCCCTCGGCGTCGAGCCCGACGCCTGCGAGCAACTTGGCCGGATCGCCATGCTCGATGAACAGGTCGGGCAGGCCCAGTTGCAGCACCGGCTTGACCACGCCAGCGGCCTGCAGCGCCTCGAGCACCGCGCTGCCCGCCCCGCCCATGATGGCGCCTTCTTCGAGCGTGACGATGGCCTCGTGCGTGGCCGCGACCTGCAGCAGCAGGTCGACGTCGAGCGGCTTGACCCAGCGCATGTTGACCACCGTGGCGTTCAATGATTCCGCCACCTTGAGCGCCGGGTACAGCATCGTGCCGAAAGCCAGGATCGCAATGCGCGCGCCCTGCCGACGCAGTTCGCCCTTGCCGAAAGGCAGGCCGTCGAGCCCGAGGTGCGGCACCACGCCGGCACCCGCGCCACGCGGGTAGCGCACCGTCACCGGGTGGTCCTGTTCGTAGGCCGTGGTGAGCAGCGCGCGGCACTCGGCCTCGTCGGCCGGGCAGGCGATGCTCATGTTCGGGATGCAGCGCACGAAGGGGATGTCGTAGGCGCCCGCATGCGTCGCGCCGTCGGCACCGACCAGGCCCGCGCGGTCGAGCGCGAAGACCACCGGCAGGTTCTGAATCGCAACGTCGTGGATCAGCTGGTCGTAGGCCCGCTGCAGAAAGGTCGAGTAGATCGCGACCACCGGCTTGAGGCCCTCGCAGGCCAGGCCGGCCGCGAAGGTCACGGCGTGCTGCTCGGCGATGCCGACGTCGTGGTAGCGCGTGGGGAACTTCTGCTGGAACTCCACCATGCCGGAGCCTTCGCGCATGGCCGGCGTGATGCCGACCAGGCGCCCGTCCTGCGCGGCCATGTCGCACAGCCACTGGCCGAAGACCTGCGTGAAGGTCTGCTTGGGGACGACGCTCGGCTTGACCAGGCCCACGGCCGGGTCGAACTTGCCCGGCCCGTGGTAGGCCACCGGATCGGCCTCGGCCAGCTTGTAGCCCTGGCCCTTCTTCGTCACCACATGCAGGAACTGCGGGCCGTCGAGCTGCTTGAGGTTCTCGAGCGTGGGCACCAGCGAATCGATGTCGTGGCCGTCGATCGGGCCGACGTAGTTGAAGCCGAATTGCTCAAACAGCGTGGCCGGCACCACCATGCCCTTGGCATGCTGCTCGAAGCGCTTGGCCAGCTCGAACAGCGGCGGTGCGGCGCGCAGCACGCTCTTGCCGACGTTCTTGGCGGCGGCGTAGAAGTTGCCGCTCATCAGCTGCGCGAGGTAGCGGTTGAGCGCACCGACCGGCGGGCTGATCGACATGTCGTTGTCGTTCAGGATGACCAGCAGCTTGCAGTCCGACACACCCGCGTTGTTGAGCGCCTCGAAGGCCATGCCGGCGGTCATGGCGCCGTCGCCGATGATGGCCACGGCATGGCGGTCCTCGCCCTTCTGCTTGGCGGCCATGGCCATGCCGAGCGCGGCCGAGATGCTGGTCGACGAGTGCGCCGTGCCGAAGGTGTCGTACTCGCTTTCGGCCCGCTGTGGGAAGCCGGAGATCCCGCCCTGCTGGCGCAGCGTGGGCATGCGCTCGCGCCGGCCGGTGAGGATCTTGTGCGGGTAGGTCTGATGGCCCACGTCCCACACCAGGCGGTCGTGCGGTGTGTGGAACACGTGGTGCAGCGCCACCGTGAGTTCGACGGTGCCGAGATTGGAGCTCAGGTGGCCGCCGGTGCGCGAGACGTTGTGCAGCACGCAGGCGCGCACCTCGTCGGCCAGCTGCTTGAGCTGGGCGCGGTCGTATTGGCGCAGGACCGAAGGATCGTGGATGGTGGGGAGCAACTCGGCCATGGATGTCTTGTTATCGGTCGCGGTCCACGACCATGGTTGCCAGCGCGCGCAGCGCGTCGGTGTCGGCCAGACCGCTGCGGTCGAGCGCGGCGAGCGACTCGTCGAGCAGTTGCGAGGCCTGCGCGCGGGCGCCGTCGAGGCCCAGCAGCGACACGTAGGTGGGCTTGTCGGCCGCAGCGTCCTTGCCGGCCGTCTTGCCGAGCGTCGCCGAATCGGCGATCACATCAAGGATGTCGTCGACGACCTGGAAGGCCAGGCCCAGCGCGGCACCATAGGCGCGCAGGGCGTCCAGCACGGCGGGTGCCACGCCCTGCGCGCAGGCCGCGCCCATCTCGACGCTGCCCTGCAGCAGCGCGCCGGTCTTCAAGCGATGCATCTCGCGCAGTTGCGCCTCGTCGAGCGCCAGACCGACGCTGGCGAGATCGATCGCCTGGCCGCCGGCCATGCCCTGGCTGCCGGCCGCACGGGCCAGCAGGCGGCACAGACTGGCCTGCACCGCGGGGGCGATGTCGGTGTCATCGGGCGTGAGCAACTCGAAAGCCAGGGCCTGCAATGCGTCGCCGGCCAGCAGGGCGTCGGCTTCGCCGAACTGAACATGCACCGTCGGCTTGCCGCGGCGCAGGATGTCGTTGTCCATGCAGGGCAGGTCGTCGTGCACCAGCGAATAGGCGTGGATGAGTTCGGTGGCGCAGGCCGCGCGCAAAGCCGCGGCGGGGTCGCCATGCACGGCCTCGCTGGCGGCCATCACGAGCAGCGGCCGCAGGCGCTTGCCGCCGTCGAGCACCGCATAGCGCATCGCGTCGCCCAGTTGCACCGGCGCGTCGATGCCGACCCAGCGCGACAGCGCCGCTTCCACGTTGGTCAGGTGCGGGCCGCTCCACGCCGCCAGGCGTTGCGCGTCCCAGCCGGTGTGGGGGCTTACCGCCGTGCGTGTGGCCGTCATTCGGCCGACCACGCCTTGAGGCTTCCCGCGTCGAGCACCTTGATCTGGTCTTCCACGGCCTGCAGCTTGTCGCGACAGAAGTTCAGCAGGGCTGCGCCGCGCTGGTAGCTGCCGAGCAGTTGGTCG
>CALRYR010000187.1:0-7711 GCA_943372425.1 Variovorax sp. YR752
CGACCTGGATCGGCCGGTCGGCGGTGTTTTGCACGACCATCGTGAGCGTGCGGCGGCCGGGGTTGAGGGTGTGCTCGCCCTCGTCGGTGAAGAGTTCGCCGGGGATCATGGCGAAGGCCTCAGGCCAGTTGCGCGAGCAGCGCCGCGCCGAACAGCGCGACGGCGGCACCGGCGACGCGCGGCAGCCAGACGGTGCGCCGGCGCAGCGCCCAGCCGATCGCGATGCCGCCCGCGTGCAGCAGCGCGGTGGCGAGCACCATGCCGGCAATCGCGAGGCCCGCCCCGTGGTCACCCGACAGCTCGTAGCCATGGGCCACGCCATGGAACACGGCGAAGGCGCCGACCACCGCCGCGGCGACCGGGCCGGGCAGGCGCAGGCGCGTGACGACCAGCAGGCCGATCACCAGCAGCGACGCGGCGATCATCGGCTCGACCGCCGGCACCTGCACGCCCGCCAGGCCGACGAGCGCGCCGGCCAGCAGCATCGCCGCGAAGCCGATGGGTGCCCACAGCACGTCACGGGCGCTGCGCGCGATCAATGCGCTCCACAGGCCGACCGCGACCATCGCGGCCAAGTGGTCCATGCCGGTGAAGGGGTGCAGGAGGCCCTGCACAAAGCCGATGTCGTGGTGCGCTGCACCGTCCGCGCCGACGTGGGCCGAGGCTAGCAGGGGCAGCGCGCCGAGGGTGGCCGCAGCCAAAGAGGGCAGCAGGGCTGCGAAAGAGGATCGCGTCAGGCGCATGGGGTTCTCCGCTCGGGAACAATGAAGAAGGGAATCAGACGATCGGCTGGTGCACCGTGACCAGCTTGGTGCCGTCGGGGAAGGTGGCCTCGATCTGGATGTCCGGGATCATCTCGGCCACGCCGTCCATCACGTCGGCGCGTGTGAGCACGCTGCGGCCGTCGCTCATCAGCGCGGCCACGCTCTTGCCGTCGCGCGCGCCTTCCATGACGGCCGCGGAGATCAGCGCGACGGCTTCGGGGTAGTTGAGCTTCAGCCCACGGGCCTGGCGGCGCTCGGCCAGCAGCGCTGCGGTGAAGATCAGCAGCTTGTCTTTTTCGCGCGGTGTGAGTTCCATGGGCGGTCGGGGGTACGGGAAGAGGCCCGATTATGGGCAGCCGTCCCGCCGATGCAACACTCGTGCCGTGGCACAGAACCTGCACCGAAACGGTGTGAACGACACCGCGATGCCTCCCCCGACCGACGACGCGCCGCAGCGCATCGTCAAGGTTCGGCGCGACTACAACAGCTGGGTGGCGCGCGAGACGCTGGAAGACTACGCGCTGCGCTACACGCCGCAGCGCTTCCGCAAGATGTCGGAATGGCGGGTGGCCAACACGGCCTTTGGCGGCGCCGCGTCCTTCCTCATCCTCGAGGCGGTGGGCGCCACTTTGCTGGTGCAGTACGGCTTCATCAACGCCTTCTGGGCGGTGCTGGTCACCGGGCTGATCATCTTCCTGGCCGGCCTGCCCATCAGCACCTACGCCGCGCGCTACGGCGTCGACATGGACCTGCTCACCCGCGGCGCCGGCTTCGGCTACATCGGCTCGACGCTGACCTCGCTGATCTACGCGTCCTTCACCTTCATCTTCTTCGCGCTCGAGGCCGCCGTGATGGCCTATGCGCTCGAACTGGCGCTGGGCATTCCGCCGGCGTGGGGCTACCTGGTCTGCGCGCTGGTGGTGATTCCGCTGGTGACCCACGGCGTGTCGGCCATCAGCCGGCTCCAGATGTGGACCCAGCCCATCTGGCTGCTGATGTTGATCGTGCCCTTCGGCTATGTGCTGGTGCGCGACCCTGGTGCGTTTGCGGGGCTGACGCACTACGCTGGCGCTTATGGGCGCGCGATCGGCTTTGATCTGCACTTGTTTGGTGCTGCATTGACGGTCGGCATCGCGCTGATCACCCAACTCGGCGAGCAGGCCGACTACCTGCGCTTCATGCCCGTGCAGACGCCGGCCAACCGTAAGCGCTGGTGGGCCGGCGTGCTGATGGGCGGCCCCGGCTGGGTGGTGATGGGCGTGCTCAAGATGGTCGGCGGGATGATGCTGGCCTACCTCGCCATCGCCCACATGGTGCCGCCGGAACGCGCGGTCGACCCGAACCAGATGTACCTGGCAGCCTTCGAATACGTCTTCCCGAACTACGGCTGGGCGGTGGCCGCGACGGCGATCTTCGTCGTGATCTCGCAGCTGAAGATCAACGTGACGAACGCCTACGCCGGTTCGCTGGCCTGGAGCAACTTCTTCTCGCGCGTCACGCACAGCCACCCGGGACGCGTCGTGTGGGTCGTGTTCAACGCGCTCATCGCCTTCATGCTGATGGAGATGAACGTGTTCGAGGCGCTGGGCGACGTGCTGGGCCTCTACGCCAACATCGCCATCGCCTGGATGATGGCGGTGGTGGCCGACCTGGTCATCAACAAGCCGCTGGGCCTGTCGCCGCCAGGCATCGAGTTCAAGCGCGCGCATTTGTGGGACATCAACCCGGTCGGTGTCGGCGCGATGGCGCTGGCGTCGGTGCTGTCGATCACGGCGCACCTGGGCGTCTTCGGCGCGCTGCCGCAGGCCTTCTCCGCACTCATCGCCATGGGCACCGCGCTGGTGGCCGCGCCGATCATCGCCTGGGCCACGCGCGGCAAGTACTACCTGGCGCGCGGCCCGGTGCAGCGCACGGCCGACGCCAGCGCGAAGGGCGTCCACTGGATCCAGTTCGAGCCCGACGCCAGCGCCTACCAGCGGCTGCGCGTGCAGCGCTGCGTGATCTGCGAGCGCGAGTACGAAAGCCCCGACATGGCGCATTGCCCCGCCTACCAGGGCGCGATCTGCTCGCTGTGCTGCACGCTCGATGCACGCTGCGGCGACCTGTGCAAGCCGCACGCGAGCCTGTCGGTGCAGTGGTCGGGCGCGCTGCGCTGGCTGCTGCCGCGCCGTGTGTGGCCTTACCTCGACACCGGGCTCGGGCATTTCCTGCTGCTCACGCTGGTCATCGTGCCGCTGCTGGCCACGGTCTTCGGCGTGCTCTACCAGCAGGAGCTGCGCGCGCTCGGCGAAAGCGCGCTGGGCCTGATGCCGGCCGGCGATGCCGCCACGGCCGTGATGAAGGCGCAGCATGCCTCGCTCAAGTCCGGCTTCCTCAAGAGCTACATGGCGCTGCTGCTCATCGCCGGCATCGTGGCCTGGTGGCTGGTGCTGGCGCACCAGAGCCGCAAGGTGGCGCAGGAAGAATCGAACCGCCAGACGCGGCTGCTCATGCGCGAGATCGAGCTGCACAAGGAAACCGACCGCGCGCTGCAGGCCGCCAAGCAGAGCGCCGACATCGCGCGCGAGCAGGCCGACCACGCCAACCAGGCCAAAAGCCGCTACATCAGCGCCATCAGCCACGAGCTGCGCACGCCGCTCAATTCCATCCTCGGCTATGCGCAGCTGATGGGCGAAGACGCGACCGTGCCGCCGCACCGCCAGCAGGCGGTGGCGGTGATCAAGCGCGGCGGGGAGCACCTGCTGTCGCTGATCGAAGGCACGCTCGACATCGCCCACATCGAAGCCGGCAAGCTCACGCTGCATGCGCGGCCGATGCACTTCGCCGAGGCGATGCGCGAGCTGGCCGACATGTTCGAACTGCAGGCGGCCGAGAAGGGGCTGGCCTTCCGCTTCGACGCGGCGGGCAACGTGCCCGAGGTGGTGCGCGCCGACGAGAAGCGGGTGCGGCAGATTCTCATCAACCTGCTGGGCAACGCCATCAAGTTCACCCGCGAGGGCGAAGTGACGCTGCGGCTGCGCTATGCGCGCGAATTCGCCACGCTGGAGATCGAGGACACCGGCCCCGGCATGTCGGCCGAGGAGATCGACCGCATCTTCGAGCCCTTCGCGCGCGGTGACGCCGCCGGGGTGAGCACGCGCGCGGCCGCGCCCGGCGCCGGGCTGGGCCTGACGATCGCCAAGATGCTGACTGACCTGATGGGCGGTGAGATGTCGGTGCAGAGCACGCCTGGTCAAGGCTCGGTGTTCCGCGTGCGGCTTTTCCTGCCGCGTGTGCACGACACAGCCTTGGCTGGCCGGGCGGCGGCGTTGCCCGCGGTGGCGGCGCGTCCGCGCCGTGGCTACCAGGGGCCGCGCCTGCGCGTGCTGGTGGTCGACAACGAAGAGGCCGACCGCGACCTGCTGGTCGATGTGCTCGCGCCGTTGGGCTTCGAGCTGCGCACGGCGGCCAGCGGCCACGATGCGCTGGACCTTGTCGCGGCGGGGTTCCGGCCCGACGCGATGTTCGTCGACCTCGCGATGCCCGGCATCGACGGCTGGGAAACCATCCGCCGTGCGCGCGGCTTCGATGCCACGCTCGCACCACGCCGCGTCGCCATCGTCTCGGCCAACGCTTTCGACAAGCGCCTGGAGAACGACGTGGGCATCGCGCCGGAGGATTTCTTCGTCAAGCCGGTGCGCCACAGCGAGCTGCTCGACTGGCTGGAGCGCCAGTTGTCCATCCGCTGGACTGACATCGCCGCCGCGCCCGCAGAAGCGCCGGTTGCGTCCGCCGTGCTCGTGCGTCCGTCGCCCGAGCATCTGCGTGCATTGGAAGAAGCCGTCGGACTGGGTTACTTTCGAGGCATCATGAATCAGCTCGACGCCATCGACGCCGCCCACCCCGAATGCGCCGCCTGGACCGCTGTCCAGCGCGCGCTGGCGCGCCAGTTCCGCTTCGAGGCGATGGACTGCTCGGCATGAACGCTTCTACGCCGCCACCGACCCGTGCGTTCGCCCGCAATGCAGATCTGGTGCTGATCGTCGACGATGTGCCGGACAACCTCGCGGTGCTGCACGACGCGCTCGACGAATCCGGTTACACCGTGCTCGTCGCCACCAGCGGCGAGGCCGCGCTGGCCCGTGCCGCGCAGGCCCGGCCCGACATCGTGCTGCTCGACGCGATGATGCCGGGCATGGACGGCTTCGAGGTCGCGCGCCGTCTCAAGGCCGACGCTGCCACCGCGCACATCCCGATCGTCTTCATGACCGGCCTGACCGAGACCGAGCACCTGGTTGCCGCGCTGGAAGCCGGCGGCGTCGACTACGTCACCAAGCCGATCAAGCCGAAGGAGGTGCTGGCGCGCATGAACGTGCATCTGCAGGGCGCCCGCCGCGCGCGGCAGGAGGCACAGCAGGCCGGCCAGGCGCGCAACGCGCTCGACGCCTTCGGTTACGCCAGCATCACCGTGCGCCTGCCGGAGGGCCGCATCATCTGGCAGACCGCGCTGGCCCGCGAGATGCTGCAGCGCTACTGCGACACGGTGGCGCCCGCCACGCCGCCGGCGGTGCTCGACTGGCTGCAGCGCCACCTGCCCGACGTGCAGCGCGCGCAGACCGAGCCGCCGCCGTTGTCGATCGTGCAGGGTGCGCGTTCGCTCACGCTGCGGCTGCACCAGCAGACCGGCCACGACGATGCCGGCGACGACTGGCTGATCATCATGCGTGAGGTGTCCGACACCTCCGTCATCGAGGCGATGAGCCTAAGCCTGAAGCTCACCGCGCGCGAGGCAGAGGTGCTGTACTGGGTGGTCAAGGGCAAGACAAACCGCGACATCGGCGAGATCCTCGGCAGCAGCCCGGCGACCGTGAAGAAGCACCTCGAGCGCGTCTATGTGAAGCTGGGCGTCGAAACGCGCACGGCGGCGGCCGGTGTGGCGACCAAGCGCATCCGCGAGCTGCAGCCCCAGTTCGAGATCTAAAAAGACACATGGTGAGGCGTGCCCCGGGGGCCGGGGTCATGGCCCCGGCATGGCGGGGCCCTAAAGTCGCGGTCTCCACGACCGATAACCCTGTATGAACTTTCTTCGCCGGCCTTTGCGATGGGCCGCTCTCGCCTGCTGCTTGCTCTTCGTCGCCGAAGCGGGCGCCGCCGGCCACTTCGATGTGGACGATGCCGGCACGCTCGATGCCGGTCAGTGCCTCGTCGAGACCTGGGCCGGCCGGCTGCGAAGCCCGGCCGACCTCAACTTTCAACACCTGGGCGGTGCCTGTGGGATCGGCCCAGTGGAACTGGGTCTCAACATCGATCGCAGCTCGGCGCCGGGCACGGGCGCCGACGTGTTCGCCGGTCCGCAGATCAAGTGGAATTTCTGGGGTCGTGGGCCTGAAGCGACCTGGAGCGCCGCCATGGCGCTGGCGTCGACCTTCGACCTGCGCCACGGCGGCCGCGCCGGGGGCCAGGTCCTGCTGCCATTGAGTTGGCGTGCGAGCGATCACGTCAACGTGCTGGTCAACGTGGGCGCCGACTGGGCCACCGGCAGCGGCACGGCTTACGCCCGCGGCGGCGCTGCGGTGGAATGGGCCTTCAGCGAACATCTCACACTGATCGCCGAGCGCAACCGTGCCTACGACCTGTGGACATCGCGCCTGGGCGCACGCATCACCGTGGCGCCGTTGACGACGATCGAGGTCAGCGCATCACGCAGTGGCCGCTCGAGCGACGCTCGTCTGCGCAGCGTGGTGGTCGGGCTGAACCGCGAGTTTTCGGGTCCTTGAGTTCTCGCGGCCGCAGCGCGCGCGTCACTCGACCTTCACGCCCGCGTCGTTCACCACCTTGGTCCACTTCGGCACTTCCTTCTGGAGCAGCTGACCGAAGGCTTCGGGCGTGCTGGCCACCACCTCAACGCCCTGTTCGCGGAACTGCTTGACCACCTCCGGGTCCTTGAGGATCGCGACGATGTCCTGGTTGGCGCGGTCGACGACCTGCTTGGGCACGCCCGCCGGCATCTGCATGCCGAACCACACCACCACTTCGTAGCCCGGCACGCCAGCTTCCTGCACCGTCGGCGTGTCGGGCAGCAGGCCGGCGCGGCTGGTGCCGGTCACGGCGATGGGCTTGAGCTTGCCTGCCTTGATCTGCTGCATCAGGTTGGGCACGTTGTCGAACAGCACGTCGATCTCGCCGCCGAGCATCGCCATCACGGCCGGCGCGCTGCCCTTGTAGGGCACGTGCGTCATCTTCGTGCCGGTCATGCTCATGAAGAGCTCCATCGACAGATGGTTGGACGAGCCCGAACCGGTCGAGCCGTAGTTCAGCTTGCCAGGGTTCTTCTTCGCGTAGTCGATCAGGTCCTTCAGGTTGGTCACGCCCGGCAGGTCGGGGCGGATCACCAGCGCGTTCTGCGTGTAGCCGGCCCACACCAGCGGCTGGAAATCGGTCAGCGCGCTGTACGGCAGCTTGCTGCCGTACAGCGCGGGCAGCGCCGAGAACGGCAGCGGTGTGATCAGGATGGTGTAACCGTCGGCCGGCGCTTTGGCCGCGATGTTGTTGCCCAGCACGGTGTTGCCGCCAGGCCGGTTGTCGACCACCACCGACTGCTTCCAGGCCTTGCCGAGCCGGTCGCCCACCGTGCGGGCCAGCGTGTCGTTGAAGCCGCCCGGCGGGTACGGCACGATGATGCGCGTCGGCTTGCTCGGGTAGTCGTCGGCCGCGGTCGCGGCGCCGCACAGCGCCAGCCCGAGGCACAGCGGCGCTGCGAGGCGAATGAGGGTTCGTTTCGTGAAAGGCATGTCTTGTCTCCTTTTGGTTGTGTGGGGCGCCGGGGGCGCGAACGTCAGAACTTCACGACATAGCCGGGTCCGTCGACCATCGGGTACTTCTCGAAGATCGACTCGTCCACCTCGATGCCGATCCCATGGCCCTTCGGCGGTTCGACGCAGCCGTCCGCGCCGATGGCGAAGGTGCTG
>CALRYR010000188.1:0-7691 GCA_943372425.1 Variovorax sp. YR752
GGGTTGGTGGAAGTCGACCGCGGGGCGATCGACTTCCTCGCCGCACACCTCGGCGTGGATCTGCATGCCGATGTCGACTTCGACAGCGCGCGCGGCGAGATGCCGTTGAGCTACCGCATCAAGGGCACCTACCAGCGTCAACCGCTGACGGCGCAGGGGCGCACGGGCAACGTGCTGCAACTCACGGAGGCTGGGCAGCCGCCGTTCCCGCTGGAGATCGATGCCGCTGCGGGCCAGACCAAGCTCAAGGCCAAGGGCACGGTGGCCGCGCTTACAGGGCTGGACGGCATCGACGCCACCTTCGACGTGCGCGGCCAGAGCCTGGGCGATCTGTACCGCCTGCTCGGCATCGCCTTGCCCGAAACCTCGCCCTACGCACTGAGCGGGCGCGTGCAGAAGACCGCCACCCTGTGGGAAGCCAAGGGCATCAAGGGCAAGCTGGGCCTGTCGGACATCGGCGGGGACATGCAGTTCGACCAGGGCCAGAAGGTGCCGCGACTGGCGGGCAGCCTGCGTTCGGCGGTGATGGACATGGACGACCTCGGGCCGCTCATCGGCATGGCGCCGACGGAGCGCTCGGCCAAGGCCGTCGAAGGCGTCGCGCCACCGCCCACGGTCGACCAGGTGAAGCGTGCGGGCGGCAAGGTGCTGCCGACCGCCACGCTCGACTTCGAGCGGCTTCGTGCGATGAATGCCGACGTGCGCTACACCGCCGACCGCATCCGCAATGTGCGCGAGATTCCGCTCGACAAGGGCAGCGTGCACGTCAAGCTGCAGGACGGCGTGTTGACGTTGGATCCGCTCGACCTCGGCGTGGCCTCGGGTCGGCTGGCCGGTGCGATCCGCATCGATGCCACCCAGGCCCCGGCGGACATCCGCGCGTCGCTGGAGATCAAGGCAATGCAGCTCAACCGGTTGATCCCCAAGGTCGAAACCCTGCGCACCAGCTTCGGAAGGCTCGATGGCCGCATCAACCTTTCGGGCCGCGGCGACTCCGTGGCGAGCTGGCTGGGCGGTGCTTCGGGCGACGTGAGCGCCATCACCGGGCGCGGGCAGTTCAGCAACCTGCTGCTCGAATTCATGGGCCTCGACGGCGCCGAGATCATCAAGTTCCTCCTGGGCGGCGACAACAACGTGACCCTGCGCTGCGCGGCTGTGGCCTTCGACGTGAACAAGGGCGTGATGGCCGGACGCAGCCTGGTCTTCGACACCACCGACACGGTCTTTCACGCGGAAGGGCAAGCCAACCTGTCGAACGAAACGCTGGATTTCGTGGTGCGCCAGGAGCCCAAGGACATGAGCATCCTGTCGCTGCGCACGCCGTTGGTCATCGGCGGCACCTTCGGCTCGCCGTCGGGGGGCGTGAAGGCGGCGCCCTTGGCTGCGCGGGGTTTGGCGGCGCTCGCACTGGGCGCGATCAACCCGTTGCTGGCGTTGGCTGCGACGATCGAGACCGGGCCGGGCGAGGACGCCGATTGCCAGGAAGTGTTGAGGCAGGCGCGTCAGCCGATCTCGAAAGCGGCCACCGACGGCGCGAACAAGGGCAAGGCCGCGAAGCAATGAGGGGGTGTAAGAGAGCGACCCGTCCTGAGCGTCGTCAGGGCCCGGACGGGCGCTGGCTGCACACCGGGCACGCCGGGTCGCGCGCCAATTGCAGGCTGTCGAAGCGCGTGGCTCGCCCATCGAACATCAACAGGCGTCCCGACATCGATGGAGAGATGCCCGCAAGCAACTTCAGCGCCTCGCTCGCCTGCAAGGTGCCGATGGTCCCGACGACCGGGCCGAAGGCGCCCAGCACGGCGCAGCGTGTCTCCTCGAAGTCGGCATCGGCCGGGAACACGCAGGCGTAACAGGGTGACGATGCATCCCGGGTGTCGTACACGCTGAGCTGCCCATCGAAGCGGATCGCGGCGCCGGCGACCAGCGGCTTGGCATGCTGCACGCACGCACGGTTGACGGCCTGCCGCGTCGCGAAGTTGTCCGAGCAGTCGATCACCACGTCCGCGGCTTCCACCAGCGTGGCAAGCATGGCCGCGTCGGCGCGTAGCGCGTGCGTGGTGATGGCGATGTCCGGATTGATCGCGTGCATCGCCTCGGTGGCGGAAGCGACCTTGGTTTGCCCGACACGCGCCGTGGTGTGCGCGATCTGGCGCTGCAGGTTGGTCAGGTCGACCTGATCGTCATCGACCAGCGTGATGTGCCCGACGCCTGCTGCCGCGAGGTAGAGGCAGACCGGCGAGCCGAGCCCGCCGGCGCCGATGACCAAGGCATGGCCAGCATCGACGCGCGCCTGACCGTCGATGCCGTATTCCTCCAGCAGGACATGGCGCGAATGGCGCAACAGTGCGTCGTCGTCCATGCGCGCCGGCTCCTCAGTTCTCTTTCTTTTCGTCCTTGTTCTCGACGATGACCTGCGTCTTGCTCACCAGCACCGGTGCGCCCTTGAGGCGGTTGAGCGCCTGCACCAGCGGGAAGTCGGTGTTGGTCCCGAACTCGGGCACCTTGCGGTCCTGCGGCGGCTTCTTGGCTTCTTCCTCAAGGCGCTTGCGGGCCTCGTCGCGTGCCTTCTCGCGTTCCGGGTCCTTCTGCTCGGGGCCCTGGCCGCTGGCCAGGTGCTTCTCGAGGTCGGCCTCGCGCATGCGCAGAGCCGCGAAGGGGCTGCCCTCGGCGCTCTCGTCGACCAGCACGTTGGGCACGATGCCCTTGGCCTGGATCGACGCGCCGCTCGGCGTGTAGTAGCGGGCCGTCGTGATCTTCAGGCCGGTGTCCGGGCCGAGCGGTCGCACGGTCTGCACCGAGCCCTTGCCGAAGGTCTGGCTGCCCATGATGGTCGCGCGCTTGTGGTCTTGCAGGGCGCCGGCCACGATCTCGCTGGCCGAGGCCGAGCCTTCGTTGACCAGCACCACCAGCGGCACCGTCTTGAGCGCCGCCGGCAGGCCTCGCAGCGGGTCGTTGCCCGCGCGGCGCTGGTAGAACTCCGGCGCCGCCTTGTAGACCGACTTGCTCTCGGCCAACTGGCCGTCGGTGGACACCACCGTCACGTTCTCGGGCAGGAAGGCCGACGAGATGGCGACTGCGGCATCGAGCAGGCCGCCCGGGTCATTGCGCAGGTCGAGCACCAGTCCCTTGAGGTTGGGCTCCTGCTTGTAGATCTCTTCGACCTTCTTGACGAAGTCGTCGACCGTGCGTTCCTGGAACTGCGACAGGCGGATCCAGCCGTAGCCCGGCTCCATGACCTTGCCGCGCACCGACTGCGTGCGGATCTCTTCGCGCGTGATCGTCACCGGGAAGGTGCGGTTCTCGTCCTTGCGGAAGATGGTCAGCAGCACCTTGGTGTTGGCCTCGCCGCGCATGCGCTTGACCGCGTCGTTGAGCGACAGGCCGCGCACGGCGGTGTCGTCGATCTTGGTGATCAGGTCGTTGGGCTTCAGGCCGGCGCGGAACGCGGGCGAGCCTTCGATCGGGGAGACGACCTTCACCAGGCCGTCTTCCTGCGAAATCTCGATGCCAACGCCGACGAAGCGGCCGGTCGTGCCTTCGCGGAATTCCTTGAAGGACTTCTTGTCGAAGTACTGCGAATGCGGGTCGAGCCCGGCCACCATGCCGGAGATGGCGTCGGAGATGAGCTTCTTCTCGTCGACGGGTTCGACGTAGTCGCTCTTGACCATGCCGAAGACGGCGGCCAGCTGCTGCAACTCCTCCAGCGGCAGGGGCGCCAGGGAGCCGCGTGCCACGGTCTGAAGCGAGACGGTGGTCAGCACGCCGGCCACGGCGCCGGCTGCAACCCAGCCGGTGATTTTGAGTTTCTGGCCCATGGGGTGTCCTAGTCGGGTGTCAAGGCAATATAGCTAGCTTTGAAGCAATTCGCTTGCCGGGGTTCCTCGAACCGATCAAGCTTTTCCCTGCGAGGCCACCGCGGCGGCGGCTTTCTCGGCCGCAGCGGCGTCGCCGAGGTAGTAATGGCGCAGCGGCTTGAGTTCGTCGTCGAGCTCGTAGACCAGTGGAATGCCGTTCGGAATGTTCAGGCCGACGATGTCGCTGTCGGAGACACCGTCAAGGTACTTGACCAGCGCGCGGATCGAATTGCCGTGCGCAGCCACCACCAGGCGGCGGCCGCTGCGGATGGCCGGGGCCATCGATTCGTTCCAGAAGGGCAGCACGCGGGCGACCGTGTCCTTCAGGCACTCGGTCAGCGGGATCTGCTCGGGCGACAGCTTGGCGTAGCGGATGTCCGAACGCTCGCTGCGCGGGTCGTTCGCCTCCAGCGCGGGTGGCGGCGTGTCGTAGCTGCGGCGCCAGACCAGCACCTGCTCGTCGCCGTACTTCTTGGCGGTCTCGGCCTTGTTCAGGCCCTGCAGGCCACCGTAGTGGCGCTCGTTCAGGCGCCACGAGTGCACCACCGGCAGCCAGGTGCGGTCGAGTTCGTCGAGCGTGTGCCAGAGCGTGCGCGTGGCGCGCTTGAGCACGCTGGTGTAGGCCACGTCGAAGTCGTAGCCCTCGGCCTTGAGCAGGCGCCCGGCCTGCTTGGCCTGCTCGACGCCGGTCTCGGTCAGGTCGACGTCGGTCCAGCCGGTGAAGCGGTTTTCGAGGTTCCAGGTCGACTCGCCGTGGCGGATCAGTACCAGTTTGTGCATGGGAAAAGGCCTTTGGGCGGGGGGATGGTGGGGAAGGTCAGGCGGCTGCCGGATGCGCCATTCTAAAATCCGCGGTTTGCCATTCAAGGAACAACGTGAAATTCATTGTCGACAACGGGATGCTGATCCTGATCGCGGTCAGCTCGGGCGCCATGCTGGCCTGGCCGCTGATCCGCGGCACCGGCGGCGGGTCGCTCACGGCGCAGGGCGCTGTGCAGTTGATCAACCGTGAACGCGCCGTGATGATCGATGTGCGTGACGCCACCGAATACGCCGCAGGCCACGCCACCGGCGCGCGCAACGTGCCGCTCGACCAGCTCGAGCAGAAGCTGCCCGGCACGGTCAAGAACAAGTCGGTGCCGGTGCTGCTGATGTGCGCCACGGGCGCCCGCGCCCAGCGCGCGCTGGCAACGGCCAAAAAGCTCGGCTACGAGCAAGCCCAAGTCGTGGGCGGCGGGCTGAAATCGTGGAAAGAAGCTAATCTGCCGATTGAGAAGGCCTGAGCATTCGCCGGGCCACCGGATTGGAAGTGACCATGCAAGCCGTCAAGATGTACACGACCGCCGTCTGCCCCTACTGCATTCGCGCGAAACAGATTCTCAAGAGCAAGGGTGTCGAGCAGATCGAAGAAATCCGCATCGACACCGACCCCGAGGCCCGTGCCGTCATGATGGAAACCACGCAGCGCCGCACCGTGCCGCAGATCTTCATCGGCGACACGCACGTCGGCGGCTGCGACGACCTGATCGCGCTGGACGGCCGTGGCGGCCTGATCCCGCTGCTGCAGGCGGCGTGAAAAGCGGTCTGAAGGGCCGTCATTCGCAAGGGCGATAATCGTCCGTTCATCCTCTCAGCCCGCGCCGGAACGCTTTCCGGGCGGGCGTTGTTTTGATACCCGAAAGTTCAGCCATGGCCGACCAAGATCCCGTGTTCCAGATTCAGCGCGTCTACCTGAAAGACCTGTCGCTCGAGCAACCCAATTCGCCGGCCATCCTGCTGGAACAGGAACAGCCCACCGTCGACATCCAGCTCGGCGTGGACGCCCAGCCCGTGACCGACGGCATCTACGAAGTCACCGTGTCGGCCACCGTGCAGACCAAGGTGCAGGACCGCACCGTGTTCCTGGTCGAAGCCAAGCAGGCCGGCATCTTCGAGATCCGCAACCTGCCGGAAGACCAGATGGGCCCGATCCTCGGCATCGCCTGCCCGCAGATCGTCTACCCGTACCTGCGCGGCAACGTGGCCGACGTGATCCAGCGCGGCGGCTTCCCGCCGGTGCACCTGGCCGAGATCAACTTCCAGGCCATGTTCGAGCAGCAGCAGGCTGCGGCCGCCGGCCAGCCTACGCCCATCACCACGCAGTAAGCGTTCAGGCGCGCCGCACCGATGAGGATCTGCGTGCTCGGCGCCGGTGCCTGGGGCACCGCGCTCGCCGTCAATGCCGCCGACCGCCATGCGGTGACGCTCTGGGCGCGCGATGACGCCCAGCTGGCCGCGATGGCCAGCGCCCGGCAGAACGAACGCTACCTGCCTTCCGTTCCGCTGCCGGCTTCCCTTGGCCTGATCGGCGGTCCGGCACAGGCCGCGGCGCGCGATGCCGACCTGGTGATCGTCGCCACGCCGATGGCTGCCTTGCGCGAGCAGCTCTGTGCGCTCGCGGGCGTCTCGGTGCCGGTCGCCTGGCTGTGCAAGGGCGTGGAGACGGCGACGGAAGCCGGTGCCTTCGGCTTGCTGCCGCACGAAATCCAGGCCCGTACGGCGCCCGCGCTGCGTGCCGGTGTGCTCAGTGGCCCCAGCTTCGCGCAGGAAGTGGCGCATCGCCAGCCCACCGCGCTGGTGGCGGCGAGCGCGCACGCCGACGTGCGGGCCGCGCTGGTCGATGCCTTCCATGGGCCGAGCCTGCGTGTCTATGCCAACGACGACATCGTGGGCGTCGAGGTCGGTGGCGCGGTCAAGAACGTGCTGGCCATCGCCACCGGCCTGTGCGACGGCCTGTCGCTGGGCTTGAACGCCCGCGCCGCGCTCATCACGCGCGGTCTGGCGGAAATGACCCGCTTCGGCGTCGCGCTGGGTGCGCATGCCGAGACCTTCATGGGGCTTTCGGGCCTGGGCGACCTGGTGCTGACCGCCACCGGCGACCTGTCGCGCAACCGCAAGGTCGGGCTGCTGCTGGCGCAGGGCCGCACGCTGGCACAGGCGGTCGAATCGCTCGGCCACGTGGCCGAAGGCGTCTACTGCGCGCGCAGCGTGGTGCAGCGCGCGCGGCACCTGGGTATCGAAATGCCGATCGCCGAAGGGGTGGTCGCCTTGCTCGACGGTCGCATGCAGCCGTCCGAGGCCGTCGCCGCGCTGATGGGCCGTGACCCGACGCCCGAAGCCGCCTGACGCGGCAGCGCTGGCTCAGACCGGCGAATACGCCAGCCGCACGTAAATCGGCGCGAAGGCCTCGGCCTGCGTGATCTCGACCAGCGTTTCCTTGCCCAGCTCGAGCAGCGCGATGAAGGTGACGATCAGCACCGGCACCCCACGGCTCACGTCGAACAGCTTCTCGAACTCCACGAACTGCCGCCCCTGCAGGTGGCGGAGCACGATGCTCATGTGCTCCCGCACGCTGAGCTCCTCGCGCGAGATCTTGTGGTGCTGCACGAGCTTGGCGCGCTTCAGGATGTCGGCCCAGGCGTCGCGAAGGTCGACGACGTTCATCTCGGGGAAGCGTGGCTTGAGCGACTGCTCGATGTAGACCTGCGCCTTCCAGAAGTCGCGGCCGTAGGTCGGCATGGCGTTGATCGACGCGGCCTGCAGCTTGGTCTGCTCGTACTCGAGCAGGCGGCGGACCAGCTCGGCGCGCGGGTCTTCGGCTTCCTCGCCGTCGGCCACCTTCTTGGGCGGCAGCAGCATGCGCGACTTGATCTCGATCAGCATCGCGGCCATCAGCAGGTATTCGGCCGCGAGTTCGAGGTTGGTCCGCCGCACCTGGTCGACGTAGGTCAGGTACTGCCGTGTCAGCCCGGCCATCGGGATGTCGAGGATGTTGAAGTTCTGCTTGCGGATCAGGTA
>CALRYR010000189.1:0-7616 GCA_943372425.1 Variovorax sp. YR752
CGAATCAACGGTTGGCGCGGGTACCGACCACTTCGATTTCCACGCGGCGGTTCTTGGCGCGGCCTTCGGCGGTGCGGTTGTCAGCCACAGGCTGCTTCTCGCCCTTGCCTTCGGTGTAGACACGATTGCGTTCGATGCCCTTGGTCACCAGGTAGGCCTTGACGGCTTCTGCACGGCGAACCGACAGGCGCTGGTTGTAGGCGTCCGAACCGATCGAGTCGGTGTGACCGACGGCGATGATGACTTCGAGGTTGACGTCGCGGATCTTCGACACGAGGTCGTCGAGCTTGGCGCGGCCTTCAGGCTTCAGAACCGACTTGTCGAAGTCGAAGAAAGCGTCAGCGGCGAAGGTGACCTTCGAAGCAGCGGGCGGTGCGGGCGGAGCGACCGGCGGACGCGGGGTGCTCGGCGTTGCGACCGGCACGGGTGCAGCGGGAACCAGGGCGCCGTCGCAACCCTTGGCAGCCGTTGCAGGCGTCCAGTTGGCATCGCGCCAGCACAGTTCGTTCGTGCCGTTCTTCCAGACGAGTTCGCCGGTGCCGTTTTGCCAGTTGTCAATGACGGGGCCGCCATTTGCTGCGGTGACACGGGTCTGCGCGCCGGCGGCAGTGACGAGCGCAGCGACTGCAAACATCATCGCCACTTGAGTCAGTTTCTTCCTGGTTCTCCTCTTGGGGAAAAAGCCGCAGCCGCGCTGCGAATCAAGGACGCTTTAAGTGACCACCACCCAAAACGTTGAGGCGATTGTGCCATAGGGTCTTTGACAAACAGTCCGGCACCGGCGAACGAAGCGTAGGACGGCGGCGGAATACGGCGCATGTGTTGCTGTGGTGCGACACCGCCAGGGGCGTAAAATTTCGCTCCTTGCTGTCTGCCTGCTGCCCATGACCTCGTTCGCCAAAGAAACACTTCCCATCAGCCTCGAAGAGGAAATGCGTCGCAGCTATCTCGACTACGCCATGAGCGTGATCGTCGGGCGCGCCCTCCCCGATGCCAGAGACGGCCTCAAGCCGGTGCATCGCCGCGTGCTCTTCGCGATGCATGAACTCAACAACGACTGGAACCGGCCGTACAAAAAGTCGGCACGTATCGTCGGTGACGTCATCGGCAAGTACCACCCGCACGGCGACCAGTCGGTGTACGACACGATCGTGCGGCTGGCGCAGAACTTCTCGATGCGCCACATGCTGGTCGACGGCCAAGGCAATTTCGGCTCGGTCGACGGCGATATGGCAGCGGCGATGCGCTATACCGAAATTCGATTGTCGAAAATCGCGCATGAAATGCTCGGCGATATCGACAAGGAAACTGTCGACTTTCAGGACAATTACGACGGCTCGGAAAAAGAACCCGCCGTGTTGCCCAGCAAATTGCCCAATTTGCTGGTCAATGGCTCCGGCGGTATCGCCGTGGGCATGGCCACCAATATCCCGCCGCACAACCTCAACGAGGTGGTCGACGCCTGCCTGCATCTGCTGCGCACGCCGGACGCCAGCATCGACGAGCTGATGGAGATCATCCCGGCGCCCGACTTCCCCACCGCCGGCATCATCTACGGCATCAATGGCATCAAGGACGGCTACCGCACCGGTCGCGGCAAGGTCGTGATGCGCGCGCGCTGCCACTTCGAGGACATCGACCGCGGCCAGCGCCAGGCGATCATCGTCGACGAGCTTCCCTACCAGGTCAACAAGAAGACGCTGCAGGAGCGCATGGCCGAGTTGGTGCACGAGAAAAAGATCGAAGGCATCAGCCACATCCAGGACGAGTCCGACAAGTCGGGCATGCGACTGGTGATCGAACTCAAGCGCGGCGAAGTGCCCGAAGTGGTGCTGAACAACCTGTACAAGCAGACCCAGCTGCAGGACACCTTCGGCATCAACATGGTGGCGCTAATTGACGGCCAGCCCAAGCTGTGCAACCTGAAGGACCTGATCCAGGTCTTCCTGCAGCACCGCCGCGAAGTCGTCACCCGCCGCACTGTCTTCACGCTGCGTAAGGCGCGCGAGCGCGGCCACGTGCTCGAAGGCTTGGCGGTGGCGCTGGCCAACATCGACGACTTCATCGCGATCATCCGCAATGCGCCGACCCCGCCGGTCGCCAAGGCCGAGCTGATGAGCAAGCCGTGGGACAGCAAGCTGGTGCGCGAGATGCTCACCCGCACGCGCGCTGACGGCGGCGTGGTGAATGCCGATGACTATCGACCCGATGGCCTGGAAAAGGAATTCGGCATGGGCGGCGACGGGCTCTATCGCCTGTCGGAGACGCAGGCCCAGGAAATCCTGCAGATGCGCCTGCAGCGCCTGACCGGCCTGGAGCAGGACAAGATCGTCGCCGAGTACAAAGAGGTGATGGCCGAGATCGACGACCTGCTCGACATCCTCGCCCGCCCGGAACGCGTGTCGACCATCATCGGAGACGAACTCGCCGTCATCAAGCAGGAATTCGGTCAGACCAAGCTGGGCGCGCGCCGCAGCCAGGTCGAACACAGCGCCTTCGATCTCTCGACCGAAGACCTGATCACGCCGACCGACATGGTTGTGACGCTTTCGCACAGCGGCTACATCAAGAGCCAGCCGCTGGGTGAATACCGGGCGCAGAAGCGCGGTGGGCGCGGCAAGCAGGCCACGGCGACCAAGGAAGACGACTGGATCGACCAGCTCTTCATCGCCAACACGCACGACTACATCCTGTGCTTCTCCAACCGCGGCCGGCTCTACTGGCTGAAGGTGTGGGAAGTGCCCGCCGGTTCGCGCGGTTCGCGTGGACGGCCGATTGTCAACATGTTCCCGCTGCAGGAAGGCGAGAAGATCAACGTCGTGCTGGCGCTCACGGGCGACAAGCGCACCTTCCCGTCCGACCAGTACATCTTCATGGCGACCTCGATGGGCACGGTCAAGAAGACCGCGCTCGACGAGTTCAACAACCCGCGCAAGGGCGGCATCATCGCGGTCAACCTCGACGATGGCGACTACCTCATCGGCGCGGCGCTGACCGACGGCAAGCACGACGTGATGCTGTTCAGCGACGGCGGCAAGGCGGTGCGCTTCGACGAGGAAGACGTGCGGCCATTGGGGCGCAACGCCCGTGGCGTGCGCGGCATGTCGCTGGAGGCAGGCCAGGGCGTGATCGCCATGCTGGTGGCCGAGGACGAGCAGCAGAGCGTGCTGACCGCGACCGAGAACGGTTACGGAAAACGCACAAGCATTACCGAGTACACCCGGCATGGCCGGGGAACCAAAGGCATGATTGCCATTCAACAGAGTGAGCGCAACGGCAAGGTCGTCGCAGCGACCCTGGTGCATGCCGACGACGAGATCATGCTGATCACCGACAAGGGCGTGCTGGTGCGCACCCGGGTCGCCGAAATTCGCGAACTGGGCCGGGCCACGCAGGGCGTGACGCTGATCGGCCTCGACGAAGGCGCCAAGCTCAGCGGACTGCAGCGCATCGTCGAAAACGATGCCAACGTCGAACCCGACGCCGGCAGCGACGACACTTCTACATCTTCAACGGAGAATCCTCAGTGAAAAAAATCAAGCTTGCGGTCCTGACGGTCGCACTGGCAGCCAGTTCGATCGCCATGGCCCAAGACAAGGCCGCGCTCGTCAAGCAACTGCTCGACGTCCAGCGTCCGGCCGTCGAAGGCATGGCCCGCCTCCTGGTCAACGACTCCGTCGCCCCCATCCTCCAGGCCGGCAGCGAATACCTGCAGACGCAGGTGCCGGCCGAGAAGCGCGAAGCGCTCGGCAAGGCGGCCGAAGCCGAAGTCCAGAAGTACGTCCAGGAAGCCTTCCCGATCGTGCGCGACAAGGCGATCCAGCTGGCACCGACCACCGTCGGCCCGCTGCTGGAGCAGAACTTCAACGAAGAAGAGCTGAAGCAGCTCGTCGCCTGGCTCAGCTCGCCGCTGAACAAGAAGTTCTCGGACCTGAACCCGCAACTCGGCAATGCGCTGACCCAGAAGCTGGTGGCTGACGTGCGCCCCACGATCGACCCCAAGCTCCAGGCCCTCAACGTGAACGTGGCGAAGGCCCTGGGCGCGCCAACCAACGGCCAGCCGGCAGCCCAGCAGCCGGCCAAGCCCGCGGCCAAGGCGCCCGCCAAGAAGTGACGGACGCGGCGGTGGGCGCCCGCCCGTACAACTTCTCCGCCGGCCCTGCGGCCATGCCGGAGGCCGTGCTCCGACGCGCGGCCGCCGAAATGCTCGACTGGCATGGCAGCGGCATGGGCGTGATGGAGATGAGCCATCGCGGCAAGGAATTCGGGGCCATCGCGACGAAGGCCGAGGCCGACCTGCGCACGCTGCTGGCCATTCCGTCCAACTTCCACATCCTGTTCATGCAGGGTGGCGGCCTGGGCGAGAACGCCATCGTGCCAATGAACCTGTCGCGCGGCACCGTCGCCGACTTCGTCATCACTGGCAGCTGGAGCATCAAGTCGCAGAAAGAGGCGCAACGCTACTGCGATGCGCGCATCGCCGCGAGCAACGCCGACGGCAAGCACACGCGGCTGCCGGATCCGTCGACCTGGCAGCTGACGCCCGGCGCCTCGTACGTGCACCTGTGCACCAACGAGACCATCAACGGCCTCGAATTCCAGGAACTACCCGATCTGGCGGCGCTGGGCAGCGATGCGCCGCTGGTGATTGACTTCTCCTCCCACGTGGCCTCCCGGCCCGTGGACTGGCGCCGTGTCGGCCTGGCCTTCGGCGGCGCGCAGAAGAACCTCGGCCCCGCCGGACTGACCATTGTCGTGGTGCGTGACGACCTTCTGGGCCGCGCCCTCGATATCTGCCCGAGCGCCTTCAACTACAAGACGGTCGCCGACAACCAGTCGATGTTCAACACCCCACCGACCTGGGGCATCTACGTGGCCGGCCTGACCTTCGACTGGCTGCTTCAGCAGCGCGAGGGCGACCTGACGGGTGTGGCCGCCATGGAGCAACGCAACATCGCCAAGGCCGCGCTGCTCTACGGCTTCATCGACGGCTCGTCCTTCTACGAGAACCGGATCGACCCGGCCTGCCGTTCGCGGATGAACGTCCCGTTCTTCCTGCGAGACGAGAGCCGCAACGACGCCTTTCTGGCGGGTGCTCGCGAGGCGGGGCTGCTGCAGCTCAAGGGGCACAAGTCCGTGGGCGGGATGCGCGCCAGCATCTACAACGCCATGCCGATCGAAGGTGTTCAAGCGCTGGTGGCCTACATGCGAGAATTCGAGCGGTCGCAGGCCTGAGGCCTGCCCGTTTTTTTCTCGCACGATGTCCCAGACCCCCTCCTCGCCCGCGGCGCCCGACAGTTCCGCCAGCCTCGCCGATCTGCGCGTGCAGATCGACGCGCTCGATCAGCGCCTTCTCGACCTGTTGAACCAGCGCGCGCACGTCGCCGAGCAGGTTGGCGAGGTCAAGAAGCGCGAAGGGACGCCCTTCTTCCGCCCCGACCGCGTGGCGCAGGTGATTGAGAAGATGCAAGGCAGCAACCCGGGCCCGCTCAAGAGCCTGCATGTGGCGGCCATCTGGCGCGAGATCATGTCGGCCTGCCTGGCGCTCGAATCGCCTCAGCGGGTCGCGGTGCTCGGGCCCGAGGGCACCTTTTGCGAAGCCGCGGCCGTCGAGTATTTCGGCGGTGCCGCCGACCTGGTCTATTGCGCCAGCTTCGATGAAGTCTTCCACGCCACCGCGGCCGGTAGCGCCCAGTACGGCGTGGTCGGTGTCGAGAACTCGACCGAAGGCGTCGTCACGCGGTCGCTCGACCTGTTCCTGCATTCACCGACCCATGTGGTGGGCGAGGTGAGCCTGCTGGTTCGCCACCACCTGCTGCGCAAGGAAAATGCCCTGGGCGGCATCGAGGCCGTTCTGGCGCATCCGCAGGCGCTCGCGCAATGCCAGACCTGGCTGTCCAAGCACCTGCCCCATGCCGAACGCCGCGCCGTGTCGAGCAATGCCGAAGGCGCCCGTCTGGCCGCCGAGAACCCGGCCTGGGCCGCGCTGGCGGGCGAACGCGCCGCCACCCGTTTCGGGCTGCACATCGTGGCGCACGCCGTGCAGGACGATTCGTACAACCGCACCCGCTTCGCGATCATCTGCCTGCCGCAGACGCTGGCGATGCCGCCGGCCTCGGGCCGCGACTGCACCAGCCTGGTCGTGTCGGTGCCGAACCGGCCCGGCGCCGTGCACGACCTGCTGATGCCGCTGAAGGCCAACAAGGTCTCGATGACGCGCTTCGAATCCCGCCCGGCCCGCACCGGCCAGTGGGAGTACTACTTCTACATCGACCTCGATGGCCACCCGTCGCAGCCCAACGTGGCGGCGGCGCTGGAGGAACTGCGCGGCCTGTGCGCCTTCTACAAGGTGCTGGGTGCCTACCCGGTCACCTCCTGAGGCTCGCGGATGTTCGAGCAACTCGGTCTGATCGGCTGCGGCCTCATGGGCGGCTCCTTCGCGCTGGCGCTCAAGCGCGCCAAGCTGGTGAAGCGCGTCGTCGGCTACAGCAAGTCGCCCTCCACCACGGAACGTGCGCGCCAGCTGGGCGTGATCGACGTGGCGGCGCCTTCGGCACTGCTGGCGGTGTCCGGTGCCGACCTGGTGCTGGTCGCCGTGCCGGTGGCCGCGTCGGAAGCGACCTTCAAGGCGATCCGCCACGGTGTGTCGTCCGACACGCTGGTGATGGACGTGGGCTCGACCAAGGGCGACGTGATCGAAGCGGCCCGCCGCGGCCTGCAAACGCAGTTCGCCAGCTTCGTGCCGGCGCACCCGATTGCCGGCAAGGAAGTCGCCGGCGTGGAGCACGCGGAGGCTTCGCTGTTCGACGGCCGCCAGGTGATCCTGACCCCGACCAAGGCCACGCTGCGCTCCAACGTGCAGCGCGCCACGCAACTCTGGACTGCCATCGGCGCGCAGGTGCTGAACATGACGCCGCAGGAGCATGACAGCGCCTTCGCCGCCGTGAGCCACCTGCCGCATCTGCTGGCCTTCGCTTTCATCAACGGCATCGCCGAGCAGCCCGATGGCGCCCGCATGCTCGAACGCGCCGGACCGGGCTTTCGCGACTTCAGCCGTATCGCCGCCAGCGACCCGGCCGTGTGGCGCGACATCCTGCTGGCCAACCGCGAGCAGGTGCTGCTGCAGTCGCAGGCCTTCCGCAAGGCGCTGATGCAGTTCGAGGCACTGCTTGCCGCCGGCGATGCACAGGCCCTCGAAGAAGCGATCGAGGCGGCGCGCCGTACCCGGTCGCAGTGGCGTTCGCCCGGCAACTGATCCCATGTTCTCGACCGCCTTTCTCGACCTCCCCCCTTTCGTCGCCGCCGCAGGCACCGTGCGCCTGCCGGGCTCCAAGAGCATCTCCAACCGGGTGCTGCTGCTGGCCGCGCTCGCCGAGGGCACGACCACGGTCCACGACCTGCTCGATTCCGACGACACCCGCGTCATGCTCGACGCGCTGCGCGCGCTGGGCTGCGGCGTCGAGTTGTCGGGCAGCACGGTGCACATCCACGGGCTGAACGGCAAGCTGCACACGCCGCAGGCCGCGCTCTTCCTCGGTAATGCCGGCACCGCCATGCGCCCCCTGACGGCGGCGCTGTCGCTGCTGGGTGGCGATTTCGAGCTCAGCGGCGTGCCC
>CALRYR010000190.1:0-7601 GCA_943372425.1 Variovorax sp. YR752
CCGCCCGCTCCGCCAACGTCACCGGGTGCTGCGGCCGCGCCACCAGCTGGTGGCGGGAGTGTCAACGTCCAAGCGCTTCTTGCGAGCAACGCGTGTCTGAGTTGCCATGGCCTGACCCAGAAGATCGTCGGTCCGGGCTATCACGACATCGCCGAAAAGTACAAGGCCGATCAGCAGGCGCAGTCGAAGCTGGAGGCCAGCATCCGTGGCGGCAGCGTCGGCAAGTGGGGCAGCGTGCCGATGCCGCCTTTCGCCGCACTGAAACCCGAAGAGGTGAAAGCGCTGGCTGCGTTCGTCTTGAAGCAGTAAGCACGCCCCCGATCGCCGGAGCGATGACTCCGGCAACGACTAAAAACCCCCCACGAGATTAAAAAAATGACCCCCACGAATCGCCGCTTTTTCATCTTGCAAGTTGCCGGCGCGGCAACTGCGCTGTCCGTCTCCGCCGCCCACGCACAGTCCGGTGGCCCGAAGCTGGCCGAGACCGATCCTCAGGCCGTGGCGCTCGGCTACAAGGAAGACACCACCAAGGTCGACGCCAAGAAATTCCCCAATCACGCGGCCAGCCAGAACTGCGCGAACTGTCAGCTGTTTCAAGGCAAGCCCAAGGAAGCGACGGGCGGCTGCCCGCTGTTCGCCGGCAAGCAGGTCGCTGCTGCGGGCTGGTGCAGCGCATGGAACAAGAAAGCGGCATGAGCAGCGGCTTCGTTCGTGCGGGGTTCCTCGGGTTGCTGGTCGCAGGGAGCACGTTGACGCAGGCGGCCGACATGCACGCGCACAGTATGAAAGCCGAGGGCGTCGTGCCTCCCAGCTTCATGGCCAGCACGGCCAAGCCCTTCGATGCGCTGATGGGCGATGCCATGGCCGTAATGGACCACGACATGCGCACCGCACCCATGAACGGCCAGCCCGCGCACGACTTCATGACCATGATGATTCCCCATCACCAGGGCGCCATCGACATGGCCAAGTCGATCCTGCTCAACACGCAAGACCCGGAAGTGCGCAACCTCGCGCAGGGAATCATCACCGAGCAGTCCAACGAGATCCGGCTGATGCAGGCCTGGCTCGCACGCCACGCATCACCCGCCAAGTAGTCGCTCCAGACACGTCGAAGAAGGACCTTTCATGAATTCACTCAAACCCCTTGTCCTTGCCACGGCGCTGGCCGTTGCATCTTTCGGTGCATCGGCCGCTTCCAATCCCGGCGACCGCGTCTACACCGCAGACCAGAACACCAACACGGTGTCGGTGATCGACCCGAACACCAACACATTGCTCGGCCAGATCAAGCTGGGGAACCAGCGCCCCGACGTGCTGTCGCCGATCTACAAGGGCGAGATCAACGTTCACGGCCTCGGTTTCTCGCCCGACCACCGCGCGCTGGTCGCCATTGCCAACGGCTCGAACTCGGTGACCTTCATCGACACGGCGACCAACAAGGTCAAGGGCGTGACTTACGTCGGCCGCTCGCCGCACGAGGCCTTCTTCACGCGCGACGGCAAGGAGGTCTGGGCCGTGGTGCGCGGAGAAAACTACGTCTCGGTGATCGACGCGAAGACCTTCAAGGAGAAACGCCGGATCGAGACCGCGCCGGGTCCCGGCATGGTGCTGTTCACGCCGGACGGTGGGCGCGCCTTCGTGGTGTCGAGCTTCACGCCCGAAGTGGCCGTGGTCGACACGCGCTCGTACAAGATCGTGAAGCGCATTCCGGTCGTGAGTCCGTTCTCGCCGTTCCTGCAGTTCACGCCGGATGGCACAGAAGTCTGGATGGGCCACAAGGACGTCGGCAAAGTCACACGCATCGACGTGAAGTCGATGGCGGTGACGAGCGTGATCGACACCGGCTTCATCACCAACCATCTCGGCTTTGCCAAAACCGCGCGCGGCACGCTCGCGTACGTCGCCGTGGGTGGTGAGAACGTCGTGAAGGTCTATTCGACCGATGGCGAGGCGAAGTTGCTCAACACCATCGCGACCGGCGCGCTGCCGCATGGCGTATGGCCATCGGACGACGGCACGCGCATGTACGTCGGACTGGAGAACGGCGATGCGGTCCAGGTGATCGACACCGCCAGCGACAAAGTCATCGCGGCGGTGCCGATTGGACAGGCTCCGCAGGCGCTGGTCTACGTTTCGAACGCCGTACCGTCGGGTGCCGGCACGGACAACCTGAAGCCGCTGGCCAACGCCGCGCCGGTCAACATCCCGCTCATGCCCGCTTCAGGCGATGCCAAGGGCTTCGTGGTGGCACGCAATTTCGGTGTGGTCGATGCGCTGGAACTGTTCCTCTACAAGCTCAAGCCGGAGACGGTCTACAGCATCTATGTGGGCGATCAGAAAGTGCCCGTCGCCAGCTTCAAGACCAATCCGATGGGAATGGCCGACGGCACGGCGATCGGCGAGATCCGCGAGGTCACTCGTCTGCAGTCGGAAGCCAATCCGAAGACCGCATCGATCGTGGTCATCGAAGGCGATGGGCCGATGGATGCAGCCAAGGTGGTTCTGCGCAGCCCGATGTGATCCAAGGCCCGCGCATCTTTCGTTACGTCGTGCGGCAAGACCGCGGCGGGTCGCCGAATCCTTTTCACGGCTGGTGCTCGCTCGCTGTGTGCAAGCCGCAGATTCGTCGCTCGGCACGTGTCGGCGACTGGATCGTCGGCCTGCGCAGCCGCCACAACGACCAGCTCGTCTACGCGATGCGCGTCGATGAAGTCATGGCGCTGGGCAACTACTGGGCGGACCCGCGCTTTGTCGCCAAGCGACCTGGCGGCGACGGCCCCCCGGACAACTTCTATCGGGCGATGGCGAACGGCTCGATGAAGCAGGTGGCCAACACGTTGCACGACGACAGCGAGGCCGCGCGAGACATTGCGGGCCTCAACGCCCTGGTGTCGTGGAATTTCTGGTACTTCGGCGACCAGAGCCCACCGCTGCCGACCGATCTGGTGCACCTGACGCATTCGGGCCAGGGACACTCGCTGCACCGGCGGCGGCGGGCTGATGACGTCGCCGTGCTGCAGCACTGGCTTGACCACTGGCCGATGGGCCGCAACGGAGCGCCTGTCGATGCCTGGCGGCCCCGCGTGTTCGTCACGAGGCGGGCCTGAAGCCGCGGTGGCCGAGCGCTGCTCTTATTCAATTTTTCCGATGAGACTCTCGATGAACTTCCAGCCATTCGTTGCAGCGGCATTCGCCATCGCCATCGCAGCCGGTGCCCCGCCCGTTTTTGCACATGGCGACGACAGGCCGGCCGCAGCCGCCGGCGGTGCCGAACTGCTCATACAGGGTGGGCAACTCGGCAAGTCCGTGTTTCCTGACGGTAATACCGCCCATGGCGGCCAGGGCCAGCCGGTGGATGGCATCGAAGGTTCGAGCCAGGAGATGCTCAAGACCCATTTCCATGCCCACCTGGCCATTTACTACAAGGGCGAACAGATCGCAGTGCCACGCGGCATCGGCATCATTGCGCCGCTGCGCATCGATCGCGGTTTTGTCAGTGGCGGTAAGGGTTTCTACTGGCTGCACACGCATGATGCCAGCGGCATCCTGCATGTCGAATCGCCGAACGACCGGGTGTACACGCTGGGCAACTTCTTCGACGTGTGGGGACAGCCGTTGGCGGCCGACAACGTGGCAGGGCTCAGGGGCGCGCTGCGGGTGTATGTCAACGGCAAGGTGCAATTCACGCCGGTGCGCGACCTTCCGCTCAAGCCGCACGACCAGATAGCGCTGGTGATCGGGCAACCCTCGGCGTCTCCCGTGACGTACACGTTTCCCGATGGGCTGTGAAGTACGAGCCAAGCTTCAGTGCATCACGCAGTGGCAATAGACGAACTGCTGCTCCACGCCTGCGAGTGTCCGATGGGCTTTCGGCGCATGTTCGACCAGTTCGAAGGCATCGCCGAACTGGGCGTGCAACGCATCTGGCGCATACCGCATCACCGGGAGCCCGCTGCACTGCATCGGCCCGTCCGGCCCGAACACCGCGACGATGACGTGACCGCCGGGGCGCACAGCCTGGCGCACTTGCGCGATGTAGGCCTGGCGTTGCTCGGGTGTGGTCATGAAATGAAAGACGGCCCTGTCGTGCCAGATGTCGTAGGCATGTGCGGGTAAGGCAAGCCGGGTGATGTCTCCCGCCAGCAATCGCACCCGCCGGGCGTCGAAAGCGAGCCGTTGACGGGCCACGTCGAGCGCATTCTCCGAAATGTCGAGCACAGTGACGTCGAAGCCATGCAGTCCGAGCAGATCGTCCACCAGTGTCGAAGTACCGCCTCCGACGTCGATGACCCGCGTCTGACCGCCAGCAGCAATTCGCTTGATGAGTCCGAGGGACCGGTCCGCATGCGGTTGAAACCAGCTCAGCGTACTGGACGACTTCGTCTGTAGACACGCTCCCAATGCGACTTGTCCTGCATGGTTCCAATTCCTGAAAATTTGCGCATGGCAAAACATCTTGCCAGTCGAAAGACCAAATTATTTGCGTGCTTCAAGCTGGCTGTAAACCGCCTCGGCGACCCGCAGCATTTCGGACTTGCTGTCGCCTGACGAAATGGCGTAGCCGAAGTCCTTGTCGACCCAGTAGAAGACATTCACCGGGCCATCCTGGCCGAACTTGAAGGCCGTCTCGCGTCCGGCGTCCTCGCGAGTGACGTACAGCGTCAGACGCTCGCCCTTTGCGCCGCCGAACATGAACTGCGCCACCGGCCCCTTGTCGCCCGGCAGCAGCCGCCCGCCGATGAGCTCGTAGCCCAGGGCGCGCAGGTCGGGCGGCTTCACTTCGGTGCCCATGCGCTTGGTCAGCCAGGTGACGAGCGCCTGCTCCTGGTCGGCGCCGACCTCCACCGGACGACGCACGTCCGGGCTGTAGACCACGTGGGCCACGGCCGCGCGGTGGGCAAAACCATTGAGCGTGCCCGCCCGCGCCGCGGCCAGCGTGGCACTGCGCTGCAGTTGCCCGTCGTAGGCGCCACGGCCCCACCAGGCCGACCCGGTGCTGACGACCGCGATCGCCACGCCGGCTGCCAGGGAGCGCCACGGCCATCCCTGCCAGCCCGCCCCCGGCGCCGGCTTCAGCGGCAGGCGCAATGGCAAGGGCTCGGACAGGACCGGGTCGAGCAACTGCTTGAGCGCCAGGTTCTGGGCGCGCCAGTCGTCCACGCGCTGGCGTTCGGCCGGGTGGGCATCCAGGAAGGCATCGATCTCTACATGCCGCGCAGGGTCCAGAAGCTGATCCGCAAAAGCATGCAGATCGGCTTCGGTCACCGGCTTGATGCCGTCGGTGGAAATGGGTTTGAGTGGGGGAGAGTCCATGTCACTTGATCCTGCGCAGGGGCGCGGCAACTTGGGCTGATGGCGCGCGGCCTTGCAGTTCCTGTCGCAGCTTGTCACGGCCGCGCGCCAGGCGGGACATCACCGTGCCGATGGGCACGCCGAGCACTGCGGCGGCTTCTGCGTAGCTTAGTTCTTCGACTGCGATGAGCAGCATCACCTCGCGTTGCTCCACAGGCAACCGCTGCAGGATACGGTCCAGATCGCGGACCTCAATGCCGTCGGACTGGCTGGCACGCTGCGGGATTTCGGGCAGGTCGTCGCCCGCGCTGTCCTCGGGTCGGCTGCTCCTGGCGCGTACACCGTCGATGAAGTGGTTGTGCATGATGCCGAACATCCAGGCGCGGATGTCGCCGCGTTTCTGCCAAAGCGAGAACCGGCTCCACGCTCGCTCCAGCGTGTCCTGCACCAGGTCGTCGGCCCGAGTGGTATCTGCCACCAGCCCGCGCGCGTAACGGCGCAGGCTGGGAATGCAGGCGACGATCGCGGCTTCGTCCTGTGCGCGCATGGGATGAAGCGTCGTGCTCTCTGCGGTTCTGGTCGATCAGGGCTTGATGACGTGCCAGACGTTCTTGAAGTTGTCGCCGGTCATGTCGCCGGCCTTCATGTCGGACTTGTACAGGTACACCGGCTTGCCCTTGTAGGCCCATTGCTTGGTGCCGTCGTCGCGCGCGACGATGGTCATGTCGCCTTCAGGCTTCGCGTCCGCTTCTGCCATCACCGGCGGCCACAGTCCGGCGCACGGGCCGTTGCAGGCACTCTTGCCGCTGCCCGCCGTGTCGTTGTCGAAGGTGTAGAGCGTCATGCCGCTGGTGTTGACCAGCATGCCGCCGGCTGTCTTGACCGGAGCGGCGGCCATAGCGGCGCCAGAGGCGAGCGCGGCGAGCGCAAGAATCAGGGTGGGCAGAAGGGAAGATTTCATGGGAAGTCCTGTGGAAGATGGAATTGGTCAGAGTTGACATCCAGACAGACGCTTGGCCGCCTGCGTTTATTCCGCTGTCTCAAAGAATTTTTGAGATGGGCGCCAGCGCAGATGGCTGCCAGATGCATTGCAGATGCAGTGTGCGACCAGCGCCTGACTCATAGGCACGCATTTCGCCGTTGGCGATCTCCAGGCACGAGACCGCTTGTTCACTGAGTTCTTCAAGCTGCATCACCAGCGCCCGCAGGCTGTTGCCATGACCGACGACAGCTACCGTTTGGGCCGACGCCAATGATGGTTCGATCAGTTCCTGCCAGAGCGCGGTCACCCGCAGAACGGTTTGCGCGAGTGATTCCGCCAAGGGCAGGGGTTCCAGCCCTGCGCAGGGTGGTTCCATCGATGGATCCGTCGCCACCCGATCGACATCGTCCTGAGTCCACGGCGGCGGTACCGCGCGGTACGACCTGCGCCAAGCTTGCACCTGATCGGCACCGTACCGCGCGATGGCTTCGGCCTTGGATGACCCCGTCAATGCACCATAGTGCCGCTCGTTCAACCGCCAGTCGGCTGTGCGTGGCGCCGATGGACTTCCCGCTGCGAGCAGCAAGCAGTCGACAGACCGTATGCAACGGACCAGCATGGAGGAGAAGACGCGGTCGACGACCAGACCTGACCGCCGAATCGCACGGCCGGCCTCCTGCATCTGACGCACACCCCGCGGCGTGAGACCCACGTCGGCCCAGCCGGTGAAACGCTGTGCCAGGTTCCATTCGGACTCACCGTGTCGGATGAGCAGCAGTTGCACCTGCGATCGTGGCGCCGACACGTTCAATTGCCCTGCCTGTCGGCATGCGGATCCGGTGGCGTGGGTGTTCTCAGCCGAGCCATTGAACGTCGCAGATGCGGCGGCGATGCCCAGGCGAGCGCACAAGCAAGGTGCCTGTTCATGATCTTCTTTAGATTCGGGATTTTCGAAACATGATCTGAGTGTTACTTCAGTCGATCTGCGCGCAGGCGCTGTCGGTCGTCGGTGACAGCCCTCGCCGCCAGATAGACCGCGCCCGCCGACGCGAGACCGCCGGCGCCTGTGAGCAGGAAAAGCAGCAGGATCTGGTATTTCACGGCCTCGAGTGGATCCATGCCGGCCAGCAACTGCCCCGTCATGATGCCGGGCAGCGTGATGACACCCGCGGCCGACATCTGGTTGATGATCGGAATCATCCCGCGGCGGATCGCATGGCGGATCGGTGCGGCCAGCGCTTGGTGGATGCTGGCGCCGAGCGCCAGCTGCGCCTCGATCGCCGGGCGCCCGGTGCTGATGCCTTCGAAGAAGCTGTCGAGACCC
>CALRYR010000191.1:0-7590 GCA_943372425.1 Variovorax sp. YR752
TGAGGGTCGCCCGGCAGGCGGTGCGGGCCGATCGACCCCGGTGCGCCGGCCCTTCGGGCTGCCTTGCGGTGCTCGCCTTTCGCGGGGGCCCGCCCAAACTCGCTGCGCTCAGACAAGGGCGAGCCCTGATCCGCGAAAGGCTGCGCTCCTCAGCGACGCACAGGGGATCGCCCGGCCCGCACCGCCTGCCGGGCTTGGTGGGCGCGCAACGATTGCGCTCGCTTGAAAAGGATGCACAACGATCGCGTCCACGTCGGTGGGCGGTAGGGCTGCGGGCGGCTGTCCGGCTGCGGCGAGCACCGCAGCGAAAGGCGGATCAGGGCCGCAGCTGTTTGAGCGCAACGAAGTGAAGCGAGTTCTGCGGACCCCGCCTTTCGCGAGGAGCAGCAGCGACGTCCGAAGGACCGCAGTCGTCTGCCGCCTGCAGGCCTACCGCCCGCCGACGCCCCCACCCGCTCACACCCATCAGCAAGCGAACACAATCACCGCTCGATCGTCTTGTTCCACCGCGCATTCCACGCCGGCCGGTTTGCATTGATGCTCTCCCAATCCACCGTGATCGCGGTCTTCATGTAGCCGTTGATCGCGGCCACCTGTGCGGCGCCTTCGCCCACGACGGGTGCCTTGGGGTTGGTCGGGATCTGGCTGCCGTACTGCAGCACGTTCGCCTGCGCGAGCGGGGAGAGTAGGAACTCGGTCAGCTTCTGCGCCAGTTCAGGCTCGCTGTTGTTGGCAATCACGCACTGCCCGACGATGAGCACCACGGCGCCTTCCTTGGGGTTCGCGTACTCGACCGGGATGCCCTTGGTCTTCATCGCCGCCACGACCGTCGGCGTCAGCGGGAAGATCGCGGCCTCGTTGGTCTGGATCATTTCCGAGATCTTGGCCGAGCTCGGGATGTACTCCAGCACGTTCGGGCCGATCGTGGTCGGCCAAGCCTTGAAGCCGGGCTCGACGTTCTTTTCGTTGCCGCCCTGGATGCGGTTGAACATCAGGAAGCCATGCAGGCCGAAGGACGACGCCGAGGCCGACTGGAACACCACCTTGCCCTTGTACTTCGGGTCGGCCAGGTCCATCCACGAAGTCGGTGGCGCCCAGCCCTTCTCCTTGAACATCTTCGCGTTGTAGGCCAGGCCGGTCATGCCCAGGCTCACGCCGCTGGCCATGTCGCCCTTGAAGCGCGCGGCCGGGTAGATCTCGTTGAGTGCGGCGCTCGGGCGCTGCTTCTCGCACAGGCCCATGCCGATGGCGCGGACCATCACGCCATCGTCGAGGAACATCACGTGCATCTGCGGACGGTCCTTGTTGGCCTGCGCCTTGGCCAGGATGTCGGACGATGTGCCCGGCACCACCACGACCTTGACGTTGTTGGCCTTCTCGAAGGCCGGGAAGACGTACTGCGTGTATGCCTTCTCCATCGTGCCGCCGTTCATGCCGATGTAGATCGTCTTGGTCTGCGCGCCGGCCATGCCGGTGGCGGCCAGGGCGGCGGCGGCCACCGCGGTGAAGACGGTGCGGCGCAGGGCTGCGGACGGTGAGGCGATGCGGGAGATGGACATGGCTTTCCTTTCGGTGGGTGAAGGGGATGCGAGGGACGGAAACGGTTCAATGCGCGAGCAAGGGCTCGGCGACGGGTGTGTGGGCGAAACGGCCGATGGAGAAGGCGTCGATGGGTGTGGTGCTGCGACCATCGCTCACCAGCTCCGCCAGCACCTCGCCCACAGCGGGCCCGATCTGGAAACCGGCGCCGGCGAAGCCGAAGCCGTGGAACAGCCCGGTGGTGGTGCGGCTCGCGCCGATCACCGGCTGGCGATCGGGCAGGTAGCCCTCGGTGCCGCTCCAGGTGCGGATGAAATGGGCATGGCGCAGCACGGGCAGCAGTTCGATCGCCTGCGTGGCGAGCGCGGCCATCGACGCGCGATCGGAACGCGCACGGTCGGCATCGAGCGCACGGCCCGGCCCGCCGCCGAGCACCAGGTTGCCGCGCGCGACCTGGCGGCAGTACACGCTGCCACCTTCCACGCCCAGGCTCCAGTGCATGAAGAAGGGCATCGGCTCGGTCACCGCCATCGCCGGATGGCCGGACTGCATCGGCACCGCGTCGCCGAACTGCTCGGCGATGCGGTTGGCCCAGGCGCCGGCGCAATTGAGCAGCACCTGCGACCTCACTTGCAACGCGTTGCCCGCGCGCAGATGGAAGCACTGGCCGTCGTGCGCGATCTCGTCGACCCGCGTGCGCTCGTGAATGTCCGCGCCCGCACGACGCGCTGCGAGCGCGAAGGCCGGCGACACCAGGCGCGGGTTGGCCTGGCCGTCTTCCACACAGAGCGAACCGCCGACCGCCTTGCCGCCGAGCCACGGGCACTGCGCGCGCAGCCGCGCACCGGAGAGGATGTCAATGCCCAGGTCGAAGTCGCGCGCGCTGTTGCGGTACGCCTCCAACGCAGCCAGATCGGCTTCGCTGCGGGCGATCTTGAAATGGCCCGAGCGGATGTATTCACCGTCGGTGCCGAGCAGTTCGGGCAGCCGCCCCCAGATGCCGTGCGCGCGCTGCGCCAGCGGCAGCTGGCTGATCGGCCGGCCCTGGCGGCGCACGCCGCCGTAGTTCACGCCACTCGAGCGCGAACCGCACAGGTCGCGCTCCAGCAGCACCACGCGCAGCCCCTTGCGGCGCAGCGCCAGCGCGGCCGAGCTGCCGACGATGCCGCCGCCGACGATGGCGACATCGGTCACGATGCGCTGCGTCATGCGGCCACCCCTTCATCGGTCGCGTGCACCAGATGGATCGGGATCGGCTTGATCGGCGCCTGCCCGCGGAAGCGGCCGACCTGCGCCACCGGTTGGCCGGTGGCCTGCGCGAGGATCTCCGCCGCCGCGACGCCGCACATGCGGCCCTGGCAACGGCCCATGCCGACGCGTGTGAGCGCCTTGAGCCGGTTCATCTCGTCGGCGCCACTGTCGGCGACGGCGCAGCGCAGTTCGCCGGCCGTGACGTTCTCGCAGCGGCACACGACGAGTTCGTCCGGCGCCTGCGCGGCCCAGTCTTCGGGGAAGGGAAAGGCGCGCTCCAGCCCTGCGCGGAAGCGCATGAGCTTGTCGAGCTTCTGCTGCAGCCCATTGGCACGCTGCGTATCGACAGCCATGCCGTGGTCGGCCAGCAGCGTGAGTGACGCGAGTTCGCCGGCCCACTCCGCCGCATCGGCGCCCATGATGCCGGCGCCGTCGCCCGCCAGGTACACGCCCGGCACGCTGGAGCGCCCGGCCGCATCGCGCTCGGGCAGGTGCGCGCGATGCATCGGCGCGAAGGCAAAGCGGCAGCCCAGCAGGTCGGCCAGCTGGGTTTCGGAACGCAGCGCATAGCCGAAGCCGACGGCGTCGCAGTCGATCGTGTGCTCGCGACCGCCTTCGGCCCAGACCACCGAACGCACGCGTTCATCGCCCAGCACGCGCACCGGTCGCACGCCGCTGTGCAGCGCCACGCCATGCGCGCGCAGCCAGGCGACGTAGTACACGCCTTTGGCGAACACGGCGGGCTGTCGCAGCATCGATGGCGCGGCGGCGAGCTGATCGGCGAAGCGCGCGGTATCGAGCACGGCCGCCACCTTCACGCCGGCCTTGGCGTACTGGAACGCCACCAGATAGAGCAGTGGCCCGGTGCCCATGAACACCACGCGCGAACCGATGGCGCAGCCCTGGAACTTGAGCGCCACCTGCGCGCCGCCGAGCGTGTACACGCCGGGCAGCGTCCAGCCCGGCACGGGCAGCACGCGGTCGGTCGCGCCGGTGGCGACGATGACCTGGCCGTATGGCACGGTGCGCGTGGTGTGCGTGGGGCCGTGCAGCACGTCGAGTTGGTGGTCCTGCACGTTCCACACGAGGCTGTCGGGCCGGTGGTCGATGCGGTCCTGCAGGCCGTCGATGGCCGCGTGCACGGCGGTCGCGCGCGAGGCCTCGGTGCCGTAGAGCGTCTGCGGCGTGCGCTTGAAATGCGCGGGCGGGCGACGGTAGATCTGGCCGCCGGCGCGCGCCGCCTCGTCGATCACGATCGGCCGCACGCCGTGCGCGGCCAGCGTCTGCGCCGCGCGGATGCCGGCCGGGCCGGCGCCGACGATGACGGGCTGCAGCGCGGGCCGGGTCATGCCGGCACCTCACTCAACAACGCCATGCCGGGCACGATGAACGTCGAGCAGGCCCGCAGCCGCGCACCGTCGGCGGTGGCGATCCAGCAGTCCTGGCACGCACCCATCAGGCAGAAGCCGGCGCGCGGTTCGCCGCTGAATTCGTTGCGGCGCAGTTGCGCGCCTTGCGTGAGCACGGCGGTCAGCACCGTGTCGCCTTCCAGCGCCTGCACCGGCCGGCCGTCGAGCGTGAACGACACTGGCGCGCGCTGCGTCTCGGCGACGCGGTGCAACAAGGGTTGTGCAGTGCCAAGGCTCATTTGTGCCCGCCCACCAGCACGCGGTCGAGGCCGTAGAGCCGGTCGAGCACGATCATCGCGACGGCCGTGACCGCCACCATCAGCGCCGACACCGCGGCCATCAGCGGGTCGATCGACTCGGTCGCGTACATATACATGCGCACCGGCAGCGTGACCGTGCTCGGCGAGGTGACGAAGATCGACATCGTCACTTCGTCGAAGCTGTTGATGAAGGCCAGCAGCCAGCCGCCCGTGACGCCCGGCAGGATCATCGGCAGGGTGATGCGCTTGAACACCGTCGCCTGGCTCGCTCCCAGCGAGAGCGCGGCCTGCTCGGCGCTGCGGTCGAAGCCGACCAGCGCGGCCACCACCAGGCGCAGCGTGTAGGGCGTGACGATCAGTGCGTGCGCGAAGATCAGGAAGCCGAAGCTGCCGGTGCCGCCGACCAGCGCGAACATCCGCAGCAGCGCGACGCCCAGCACCAGGTGCGGAATGATCAGCGGCGACAGGAACAGCGCGTTGAGGAAGTCGCGCCCCGGGAAGGCGTAGCGCGTGATCGCCATGCCGGCCGGCACCGCGAGCAGCGTCGCGATGGTCGCGGACGCGAGCGCCAGCCACAGGCTGTTCCAGAAGGACTGCATGAAGTCCGAATGCTCGAAGACCGCGCGGAACCAGCGCAGCGAGAACTCGGTGGTGGGCAGCGTGAGCGTGTTCTCGGGCGTGAAGGCCACCACGCAGACGACCACCAGGGGCGCCAGCATGAAGGCGATGACGAGCGCGTTGAACGCGAGGGCGAGGGGGCCGTTCTTGGTCATGGTTCAGCCCAACGACTTTTTATAACGGCCTTCGACGAGGCGGTTGTAGCTGAGCATGACGACCAAGTTGGCCACCAGCAGCACCAGCGCGACGGCAGCGCCGAGCGGCCAGTTCAGCTCGTGCAGGTACTCGTCGTACACCACCGTGGCGACCATCTTCAGGCGACGTCCGCCGAGCAGGCCGGGAATGGCGAAGGAACTGGCCGCGAGGCCGAAGACGATCAGGCTGCCCGACAGGATGCCGGGCATGACCTGCGGCAGCACGATGCGGCGCAGCGTGGTGAAGGGCGAGGCGCCGAGCGACAGGGCCGCGTTTTCGACACCGGCGTCGAGCTTCTGCAGCGAGGTCCACACCGGGATCACCATGAAGGGCAGCATCACGTGCACCAGCGCGATGACGATGGCCGTCTCGGTGTAGAGGATCTTGACCGGGCCGAGGCCGACGAGGCCCAGCAGCCCGTTGACCAGGCCCTCGGGGCCGAGCAGCATGCTCCAGCCGAAGGCACGCACGACCACCGACACCAGCAGCGGCGCGAGCACCACCAGCAGCAGGATCGAGCGCCACGGGTTGCGCATGCGGCTGAGCACATAGGCCTCGGGCGTGCCGATGAGCACGCAGATCAGCGCGACCAGCGCCGAGATCCAGAAGGTGCGCCAGAAGATGCCGTAGTAGTACGAGTCGGTGAAGAGGTGGATGTAGTGATCGAGCGTGAACTCGCCGCTCTTCACGCCCAGCGTCGGGTCGTAGACATTGAACGACAGCACCGCGGTGAGCAGCAGCGGCACCAGCAGCAGCACCGTGAACAGCACCAGCGCCGGGGCCGAGAGCCACCAGGGCGTGGACTTCCTGGCGAGCGAAGTCATCGCGTGACCTCCACCCTGCGGGCTGCGGTGCGAGCTTGCTTGGGGCGGCCCGGCGCGGCGCTCATGCAGTCACCCCTTCGGCGACCGATTCGTCGGCCGGCAGCAGGCGCGTGCAGTGGTCGGGCCAGTCGATGCCGGCGGCCTGGCCTTCGTCGAGCGCGTCGCGGCCGTCGTTGGGGCTCAGCACCATGATGTCGCCGACCGGCGTGCCCACGCGGTACAGCCACTGGCTGCCGAGGAAGAAGCGCTCGCCGACCACGCCCTGGAGCCGGCCGCTGCCGGCGGCGACCAGCTGCGCCTTCTCGGGCCGCACGCTCAGCAGCACCGCGGCGCCGGGGCGGAAGCCCGCGTCGTCCACGTCGACCACCAGCGGGCCGATCTCGACACGCGTGCGGCTGCCGACCGACACGACCCGGCCTTCCAGCAGGTTCGCCTTGCCGACGAAGGTTGAGATGAAGCGCGTGCGCGGGTGTTCGTACACGCGATGCGGATGGTCGATCTGCGTGGCGCGGCCGCCTTCCATCACGACCACGCGGTCGCTGATGGACATCGCCTCGCTCTGGTCGTGCGTGACCATGATGGTGGTGGTGCCGACCTTGCGCTGGATCTGGCGCAGCTCGAACTGCATCTCCTCGCGCAGCTTGGCGTCGAGGTTCGACAGCGGCTCGTCGAGCAGCAGCACCGGCGGCTCGATCACCAGCGCGCGGGCCAGGGCGACGCGTTGGCGCTGGCCGCCGGAGAGTTCGCGCGGGTATTTCTTGGCGTGCACTTCGAGGTGCACCAGCGCCAGCGCCTGCGCGACGCGTTCCTGCCGCTCGGCCTTGGGCATCTTGCGCATCTCGAGGCCGAAGCTCACGTTGTCGGCCACCGTCATGTGCGGGAACAGCGCGTAGGTCTGGAACACGATGCCCAGGCCGCGCGTGTTGGCCTTGGCGGTGGTGATGTCCTTTCCGTCGAGTTCGATGCGCCCGCTGCTCACCGCCTCGAAGCCGGCCACCATCTGCAGCGTGGTGGTCTTGCCGCAGCCCGACGGGCCGAGCAGCGAGACGAACTCGCCCTTCTCCACGGTCAGGTTCATGGCCGACACGGCACAGGTCGTGCCGTAGTACTTGGTCACGCCAGTGAGTTGAAGAAATGACATGGACGGCCTTTCATCGATCGGGGGAGCCGCTGCGGGGTTTGAATCCCGGCGGTGTTCGAACCAATCTATTGCAATAACCGAACCAGAACGATTCTGGTATTCCATTAAACGGAAGTTATCTTCTTTTTATTCCATTCAATGGAATTATTAAGATAGACTGGACCGAAGAGATTCCGCACAAAGGACCATGACGACGACTTCCACCGCCACCGGGAGCGTGCCCCGGACCTTTCTGGTGATCCGCGCGCTGGCCGAACTGCAGGCCGAGGGCGGCCGCGTGACCCAGATCGCACGAAATGTGGGCCTGACACAGGCCACCACGCACCGTTTGCTGCAATCGCTGGTGACCGAGG
>CALRYR010000192.1:0-7576 GCA_943372425.1 Variovorax sp. YR752
GCGCCCGTTCAGGCTTGCCGTCGGTGCTTCATTCCCGGCGGTACAGCCGAGATCGTCGAACCACACCTCGCCCGCGGCGTCCCGGCCATGCGCGGTGAATAGGCCCGGCTTGCGGGTCAGCAGCGTGAGCGAGAAGCGCGGGCCTGCTGGCGAGGCCAGGGAAGGGCCGGCCCAGGTGCCCGTGTCCGCGTTCAGGCCCGATGGCAGGTCCACGCTCAGCAGCGGCGCCGCGCTCGCGTGCATGCGCGCGAGCCACTCGGCCATCACGCCCTCGGGCGGGCGGGCGGCACCGATGCCGAGAAGCGCGTCGATGGCCAAGTCATGGTCGGCGGGTGGCGACTCGGCGAAGCGGACGCCTTCGGCGCGGGCACGTTCGAAAGACGCGCGCGCGTCGCCGGGAAGGCGTTCTGCAGCGCCTGCGAAGGTCACGACGGGGTGGAAGCCATGGCGCTGCAAATGCACGGCGGCCTCGAAGCCATCGCCACCGTTGTTGCCGGGGCCGCACGCGACCCACACCGTCCGCGCATCGGGCACGAGCGCCATTGCGAGTCGGGCGACGGCGTGTCCGGCCTGCTGCATCAGCGTGTGTGCAGGCAGCGCCGCGGCGGCTGCCTGTTCAATGCGTCGTGTCGTGGCGACGTCGAACAGCGGGGCGTCGGTCTCGGCGGTGATGCGTTGCATGCCGCAGATTGTGCGGCGGCGCGGCTCAGAGCAGTCGCTCGATGCCCAGGCCTTCGAGGTCGATGCCGGCGTCCTGTCCGGCGACGAGGTCGGCCAGCACGCGAGCGCTGCCGCACGACAGCGCCCAGCCGCTGGAGCCGTGCCCCAGGTTGAGCCAGACGCCCGGCACGCCGCTCGGCCCGATCACCGGGGGGCCGTCGGGGAGCATCGGCCGCGCGCCTTTCCATTGCTGGACGCCGGTTTGCAGCGTCGCCGCGCCGGGGAACCAGTCGTGCAGCACCTTGTAGAGCGTCTGCAACGCGCTGGGGCTCATCGTGTCGGGGTTGCCGCCGATCTCCGCGCTGCCAGCCACTCGCACCCGCAGACCCATGCGCGAAATCGCGACCTTGTAGCGTTCGTCCATCACGGCGCTGCGCGGCGCATTGAGCGGCTCTCGAATCTGGGCCGTCACCGAGTGGCCGTAGACCGGCGCCAAGGGCAGGCGGAGACCCAGCGGACGCAGCAGTGCCGACGATGCGACGCCGGCGCAGACCACCACCGCATCGTAGGGAATGGCGTCGGACCCGGCGGCCAGCGTGAGCGACCTCGGGGCCGAGCGACTCAGCGGCGCGATGTCGCAGTTGAAGTGGAACTGCGCGCCCAGCGCCTCGGCCTCGCGCTTGAGCAGCAGGGCGAACTGCCGGCAGTTCGCCACCTCGTCTTCCGGCAGATGGATGGCGCCGGCGAGTTCGGTGTCGGAGCTCAGGGCGGGTTCCAGCCGGCGCGCCTCGTCGGCGTCGATCTCGCGGAATACGCTGCCGGCGTTTCGAAGCACTTCCAGGCCCGGTTGCACCAGCTTGCGCTCGCGCTTCGAACGCAGCAGCACGAGATAGCCGTCGCTGCGCTCGTAGCTCAGTTCCCGGCTTTCGGTGATCTCGTGCAGACGGGTGCGGCTGTAGAAGGCCAGCCGCTGCATGCGAGCGCGGTTGGCCAGGTAGGTCTCGAGCTTGCAGGCGCGCTGCCAGTGGGACATCCAGCGCAGGTCGCGTGCCACGAGCGGCCATCGGACCTTGATGGCGCCGTGCGTCGAAAGCAGCGATCGCAACACCTTTATCCGCATGCCGGGTGCGGCCCAGGGCGTGACGTACCCAGGGGCGACCACGCCGGCATTGGCGAAGCTGGATTCCTCCGCGGCGGCTCCGCGGCGCTCGAAGACGGTGACTTCGTGGCCGTCGCTGGCCAGCTCCCAGGCGGTGGTGACGCCGATGATGCCGGCGCCCACGATCGCGATTTTCATTGGATCTTCGATGAAGGAATGGCGCCGACCGCAGGGCGCGGTCGCAGCGCAGGGCGCTATTGTTGCAGCGCGCGGGCGGTGTGCAGGTCGGGGGGGCTCGCGGGACGGCGATTCGAGGCCGGTGACAGGCCACGCGTGCTATACTCTTTGGGTTTCGCCGAGCGGGATTTCCCGGATCCGCCACGGCGCGAACACATCCGCAAACCAGCCCACTCAAGGTGTCGCATCCCCGCAAAACAGCGGCTGCGAAACGGGCTGGATTTTAGACCCAACCTTTGGAGTTATTCCTATGTCGACCACCATGCGCGAAATGCTGGAAGCCGGTGTCCATTTCGGCCACCAGACCCGCTTCTGGAACCCCAAGATGGCCCCGTTCATCTTCGGCCATCGCAACAAGATCCACATCATCAACCTGGAAAAGTCGCTCCCGATGTTCCAGGATGCGATGAAGTACGCCAAGCAGCTCACCGCCAACCGCGGCACGATCCTGATGGTCGGCACCAAGCGCCAGGCCCGTGAGATCGTCGCGGCAGAAGCCCGCCGCGCCGGCGTGCCTTTCGTCGACACCCGTTGGCTCGGCGGCATGCTGACCAACTTCAAGACGGTCAAGACCTCGATCAAGCGCCTGAAGGAAATGAAGGCCCAGCAAGAAGGCGGCCTCGACGCGCTGAGCAAGAAAGAGCAACTGACCTTCTCGCGTGAAATCGAGAAGCTCGAGAAGGACATCGGCGGCATTCAGGACATGACCACGCTGCCCGACGCCATCTTCGTGATCGACGTGGGCTTCCACAAGATCGCCGTGGCCGAAGCCAAGAAGCTGGGCATCCCGCTGATCGGCGTGGTCGACTCCAACCACTCGCCTGAAGGCATCGACTACGTGATCCCCGGCAACGACGACTCGTCGAAGGCCGTCACGCTGTATGCCCGCGGCATCGCCGACGCGATCATCGAAGGCCGCAACAACGCGGGCAACGATGTGGTCAAGGCCGTGCAGGAAGCCGGCAGCGACGAATTCGTGGAAGTCGAAGAAGGCGCTTCCGCCTGATCGCTTCCAAGCGAGCCTGGAAGAAGGGGCTTCGTGGCCCCTTTTTTTGATCTGATTTTTTGAATACGGAGAACGAACAATGGCTGCAATCACCGCAAGCATGGTGGGCGAACTGCGCGCAAAGACCGACGCGCCCATGATGGAATGCAAGAAGGCCCTGACCGAGGCCGAAGGCAACATGGAGAAGGCCGAAGAGCTGCTGCGCATCAAGCTCGGCAACAAGGCCGGCAAGGCATCGGGCCGCATCACCGCCGAAGGCGTGGTCACGGCCTTCGTCGACGGCGATGCCGGCGCGATGATCGAGATCAACTGCGAAACCGACTTTGTCACCAAGAACGACAGCTTCCTCGCACTGGCCAATGCCGCTGCCATGCTGGTCGCCAAGAACAATCCGGCCGACATCGCCGCGCTGGGCGCGCTGCCCTACGAGCAAGACGGCTTCGGCCCCACGCTCGAAGACGTGCGCAAGGGCCTGATCGGCAAGATCGGCGAAAACATGAGCTTCCGCCGCTTCAAGCGTTTCGGCGGTACGGCCAAGCTGGCGTCGTACCTGCACGGCACGCGCATCGGCGTGATGGTCGAGTTTGACGGCGACGATGCTGCCGCCAAGGATGTGGCCATGCACATCGCCGCCATGAAGCCGGTCGCCATCCAGGCATCGGACGTGCCTGCCGAACTGATCGAGAAGGAGCGCGCAGTCGCCGCCGGCAAGGCCGAAGAAGACCGCAAGACGGCCGAAGCCGAAGGCAAGAAGCCGCAGCCGGCCGAAATCGTTGCCAAGCGCATCGAAGGCGGCGTGCAGAAGTACCTCAAGGAGGTTTCGCTGCACAACCAGCCGTTCGTCAAGAACGACAAGCAGACGGTCGAGCAGATGCTCAAGGCCGTGAACACCTCGATCAAGGGCTTCACGCTCTACGTCGTGGGTGAGGGCATCGAGAAGAAGGTCGACGACTTCGCCGCCGAAGTGGCTGCGCAGGTCGCGGCCGCCAAGGCAGCTGCCTGAGTCTGCCTGCCTGCACGATGGCGCGCCCGCCGCGCCGTCGTTTTTCGACCGCTCCGTTTTACACTCGCCCCGCTCACCACTTTAAGGAATTGCCCATGCCCGATGCCCGCCCAGCCCACAAGCGAATCTTGTTGAAGCTGTCGGGTGAGGCGCTGATGGGCGACGACGCCTTCGGCATCAACCGCGCGACCATCGTCCGGATGGTGGAAGAGGTGGCCGAGGTCGTGAACCTCGGCGTGGAGGTGGCGGTGGTCATCGGTGGCGGCAACATCTTCCGCGGGGTGGCCGGCGGCTCCGTCGGCATGGACCGCGCGACCGCCGACTACATGGGCATGCTTGCCACCGTGATGAACGCGCTCGCGCTGGCAGACGCCATGGACAAGCAGGGCCTGATCGCCCGCGTGATGTCCGCGATCGCCATCGAGCAGGTGGTCGAGCCCTACGTCCGCCCGAAGGCCTTGCAGTACCTCGAAGAGGGCAAGGTCGTGATCTTCGCCGCTGGTACGGGCAACCCCTTCTTCACCACCGACACCGCGGCGGCGCTGCGCGGTGCCGAGATCGGCGCCGAGCTGGTGCTCAAGGCGACCAAGGTCGACGGCGTCTACACCGCCGACCCGAAGAAGGACCCGACCGCGACCCGTTATGCGACGCTGAGCTTCGACGAAGCCATCGCGCAGAATCTCGGCATCATGGACGCCACCGCGTTCGCGCTGTGCCGCGACCAGAAGCTGCCGATCAAGGTGTTCTCGATCTTCAAGCACGGTGCGCTCAAGCGCGTCGTGATGGGCGAGGACGAAGGCACCTTGGTTCACGCTTGAGGAGACCTTGACATGACCATTGCAGACATCCGCAGTGCGACCGACACCAAGATGAACCAGTCGATCGCCGCCTTCCAGAACAACCTCACCAAGATCCGCACCGGCCGTGCCAACCCGGCCCTGCTGGATTCGATCCACGTCGACTACTACGGCTCGTCGGTGCCGCTGAGTCAGGTGGCGAACGTGTCGGTGCTTGATTCGCGCACCATCAGCGTCCAGCCCTGGGAAAAGGGTATGGGCGCCAAGATCGAAAAGGCCATCCGCGAGAGCGACCTGGGCCTGAATCCGGCGTCGATGGGCGAACTCATCCGGGTGCCGCTGCCCGCCATGAGCGAAGAGCGCCGCAAGGAAATGACCAAGCTGGTCCGCAACGAGGGCGAGAGTGCCAAGATCGCCACGCGCAACCTGCGCCGCGACGCGAACGAGGCCGTCAAGAAGCTCGTGAAGGACAAGCTGGCGTCGGAAGACGACCAGAAGCGCGCCGAAGCCGAGATCCAGAAGGTCACCGACCGGCACATCGCCGAGATCGACCGCCTGATCGCGGCGAAGGAAGCCGAGATCATGGCGGTCTGATGAGCGCTGCGCCCGTGGTGCCTCACCACATTGCCATCGTTATGGATGGCAACGGTCGCTGGGCGACGCGGCGCTTTCTGCCGCGCGTCGCGGGGCACAAGCAGGGCGTGGAGTCGCTCCGTCGCTGCGTCAAGGCTTGCGCCGACCGGGGCGTCGGTGTGCTCACGGTCTTTGCTTTCTCTTCCGAGAACTGGAACCGTCCCGTCGAGGAAGTGACCGGCCTCATGGAACTGATGGTCGGCGCCCTGGCGCGCGAGGTTCCGAAACTCAAGGACGATGGCGTCCAGTTGCACTTCATTGGCGAACGCGGCGGCTTGTCCGACAAGATGGTGGGTGGCTTGCTGCAGGCCGAGGCTGCGACGGCGCAGAACCATCGGTTGGTGCTCAATGTGTGCTTCAACTATGGCGGTCTATGGGACATCGCCCGCGCGGCTGCCGATCTGGCGCGGCGCGGCGAACCGCTGACCGAGGCCAGCCTCGATCGCGCCATGGCGCTGGCCCATGTGCCGGACCCCGACCTTTTCATCCGCACCGGCGGGGAGCAGCGGCTCTCCAACTTCCTCCTGTGGCAAAGCGCCTACTCGGAACTCTTCTTCAGCGACAAGCTGTGGCCCGAGTTCGACGAGAAGGCACTCGATGAGGCCATCGCCGCCTTCCAAAGCCGCAAGCGCCGCTTCGGCAAGACGTCGGCGCAATTGAACGCGTCGCCGACCGACCGGCAGATCGCCTGATGCTCAAGCAACGAATCATCACCGCCGTGGTGCTGCTGGCGATCCTGCTGCCGGCGCTTTTCTATCCGTCCGCCACACCCTTCGCCTGCGTCATGCTGGTGATGATTGGCGCGGCCGCCTGGGAATGGGGCCGACTCAATGGCTACGGTCCACGCATGTCGGTGTTCCTCGGCGCCGAAATGGTGGCCTTGTGCATCCTGTCTTGGTGGCTGGGCCTGCTGGAGCAGCGCCTGATGGGCGTGTGGCTGGCGGCGAGCGCCGCGTGGGTGCTGGGCGGCGCGTTGCTGCTGCGCGGTGCCGTGCCGGGCTGGCCGCGTATCCCGCGTGCGGTGCGCTTGGTCGGTGGCCTGCTGGCACTGTGGGTGGCCTGGATGGCCGCCGTGCAGGCGCGCATGTGGGGCATCAACTTCCTGCTGTCGCTGCTGGTGCTCGTGTGGGTGGCCGACGTCTTCGCGTATTTCGCGGGCCGCCGATTCGGCCTCAAGTTCACTCGCAACAAGCTTGCCCCGTCGATCAGCCCCGGCAAGAGCTGGGAAGGCGTGTGGGGCGGCATGGTGGGCGTGCTGGCTCTGGCGTTGGCGTGGGTGTGGGCCGACGCGTCGGCGCAGGCCACGGTCGCCAGCTTGTACACGCGGCTGGCCGAGCGCGGCTGGTGGCTGTTGCTGATCGGCGTGCTGTTCCTCGCGGCAATGAGTGTCGTCGGCGACCTGGTCGAGTCGCTCGTCAAGCGCAGCGCCGGTGCCAAGGACAGCAGCAATCTTCTGCCGGGCCACGGCGGCGTGCTCGACCGGGTGGATGCGCTGCTGTCCACGCTGCCGATCGCCATGATGTTGGCGTCGCTGTGAACACGGCGGCACGACAACGCGTCACGGTGCTCGGCTCGACCGGCTCGGTCGGCGTCAGCACGCTGGACGTCATCGCCCGACACCCGGAGCGCTTCGAGGTGTTCGCACTTTCGGCGGCCACGAAGGTCGACGAGATGCTGGCCCAGTGCGCGCGTTTCTCGCCACGCTTCGCCGTGATGGCCAGTGCGCCGCATGCCGAACGACTGGCGGCGCTGTTGCGCGACAACGGCTTGCCGACGCGCGTGCTGGAAGGCGAGGGTGCGCTGGAAGCCATCGCTGCGCACGAGGAGGTCGACAGCGTCATGGCGGCGATCGTCGGCGCGGCCGGGCTCGGCCCCTGTCTGGCTGCAGCGCGTGCCGGCAAGCGGCTGCTGCTCGCGAACAAGGAAGCGCTCGTCGTGGGCGGCGAGTTGTTCATGGACACCGTGCGATCGGGCGGCGCGACCTTGCTGCCCATCGACAGCGAGCACTCCGCCATCTTCCAGTCGCTGCCGGAAGACCAAGGCACCTGGGCGCAGCGCATCGACAAGATCATCCTCACGGCCTCGGGCGGGCCGTTCCGCACCCGGCAGGCCGACACGCTGGCCAGCGTGACGCCGGAACA
>CALRYR010000193.1:0-7567 GCA_943372425.1 Variovorax sp. YR752
TCGCCACCGACGCGGCGGCCGGCGCGACCGGGCGCGCCACGGCGAGGTGCTCCAGCGACGGCGCCGGCACGTTCTCGAATTCGGTCGTGATCGCCTCGGCCAGCCCGGCCAGGCGCGCCAGGCCGTCGACGTCGGTGTAGTCGGTGTGGATGTGGTGGTGGCTCACGCGGCCGGCCGGGCTGTCGGCGTCGGGGTCGAGCACGGCAGTGAAGTAACCCATGCGCTGGGCCGCGTGCACGAACATGCGGCCGAGCTGGCCGCCGCCGATCACGCCCAGCGTGGCGCCGGGCAGCACGTAGGGTGTGGACGCCGTCACAGCGCGCCCCCGCCCTGCGGCGAGAACGGCGACACCGCTGCCGCGCCGGCCTCCGGCGGCGGCAGCGTCATGGCCTGGGCGGCGGCGGTCTGCGCCGCGCGGAAGGTGTCGAGCTGGGTGCGCAGCCGCGGGTCGCCCACCGCCAGCATGGCCACGGCGAACAGCGCCGCGTTGGCCGCACCGGCGTTGCCGATGGCGAAGGTCGCGACCGGCACGCCCTTGGGCATCTGCACGATGCTGTAGAGCGAATCGACGCCCTGCAGGTGGCGGCTGGCGACCGGCACGCCCAGCACCGGTACCGTGGTCTTGGCGGCCAGCATGCCCGGCAGATGGGCCGCACCGCCGGCGCCGGCAATGATCGCGGCGAGCCCGCGCGGGGCGGCGCTCTCGGCATAGGCGAAGAGTTCGTCCGGCATGCGGTGGGCCGAGACCACCCGCGCTTCGTGGGCGATGCCGAATTGCTGGAGAATCTCGACCGCGTGACGCATCGTCTCCCAGTCGGAGTTCGAGCCCATCACCACGCCGACCTGGATTGTTTGGTTCATGGTCGCAATTTTACGTTTCGCCTCCATCTCCACTCGATGATCGATATCACCCTCGAAAACTTCCAGACCGCGCTGATCGACGGCTCCATGACCACGCCGGTGCTGCTCGACATCTGGGCCGAATGGTGCGGACCGTGCAAGCAGCTGGGGCCGGTGCTCGAAAAGCTCGAAGTCGACTACGGTGGCCGCTTCACGCTGGCCAAGCTCGACGCGGACAAGGTGCCGCAGATCTCGGGCCAGCTCAGCGAGATGTTCGGCGTGCGCAGCATTCCCTTCTGCGTGATGTTCAAGGGCGGCCAGCCGGTCGACGGCTTCGTCGGCGCCATCCCCGCCGCGCAGATCCGCGAGTTCCTCGACAAGCACGTGCCGGCCGCGGAAGAACTGGAAGCCGCCGCCGAGGAAGAGGCCGCGCAGGAAGCCCTGGCCGAAGGCGACACCGAAGGTGCGCTCGAGAAGCTGCAGCACGCCGTGGCGACCGACCCGGCCAATGACGACGCCCGCTTCGACTACGTCAAGCTGCTGCTGCAGCTGGGCCGCAGCGACGACGCCAAGGTCGCCTTCGCGCCGGTCATCGCCAAGGCGCCGGCGGTCCGCCGCTTCGACGCGCTGCAGCGCTGGATGAACGCGATCGACTTCGCTGCACCGCCGACCGGTGTCGCACCGACGCTGGCCGATGCCGATGCACGCATCGCCGCCGGCAAGCGCGACTTCGATGCACGCTTCGCCCGCGCGCAACTGCTGATGGCCGAGCAGCGCTGGACCGACGCGATGGACGAACTGCTTGAGATCCTGATGCGCGACAAGGCCTGGAGCGAAGACGCGGCACGCAAGACCTACATCGCCATCCTGGACATCATCGAGCCGCCCAAGCCCAAGGTGGCCGACGGCCAGATCCCGCCGGACGACCCGACCGTGGCGACCTACCGCCGTCGGCTGAGCAGCGTCGTCTTGAGCTGAAGGCCTGGCCGGAAATGTACGCATCGCGTATATTTCCGGCATGAACGCCGACCAGCAAACCTTTCTTCGCGACGCCATGCGGCGTCTGAATCTCACCCGTGAGGCCTTCTCGCAGCGCATCGGCGTGACGCGCCGCGCACTCGACACCTGGCTGCTGCCAGAAGGATCGTCGGAAGCGCGGGGCATGCCGGAGATCGTCCAGCGCTTCGTCTCGGAGATCCTGCAGGCGGCGAGCGCCACCGAGGCAACGCAAAGCGTACAGACCGGCGTGCTGCGCGACCGCATCCTGTTCGAGGGCCGGCCGCAGCTGCTGTCGGTCGACCAGTTCTCGCGCGAGTCGGTGGAGGCGCTGTTCCGGGTGGCGGACATCATGCAGCCCATCGCGCGGCGCCAGAAGGTGTCGCGGGTGTTGGAAGGTGCGGTGCTGGGCAACCTCTTCTTCGAGGCCAGCACCCGCACCCGTGTGAGCTTCGGCGCGGCCTTCTGCCGGCTCGGTGGCTCGGTCTGCGACACCACCGGCTTCACCTTCTCGTCGATGGCCAAGGGCGAGTCGATCTACGACACCAGCCGTGTGATGAGCGGCTATGTCGATGCGCTGGTGGTTCGGCACCCGGAGCAGGGCTCGGTGGCGGAATTCGCGCGGGCCACGAACATCCCGGTGATCAACGGCGGTGACGGCGCGGGCGAGCACCCGAGCCAGGCGCTGCTCGACCTGTACACGATCCAGCGTGAGTTCTCGCGGCTCGGGCGCATCGTCGACGGCGCGCATGTCGCCTTCGTCGGCGACCTGAAGTACGGCCGCACGGTGCATTCGCTGGTGAAGCTGCTGTCGCTCTACCGCGGCCTCAAGTTCACGCTGATCGCGCCCGCCGGGCTCGAACTTCCTGCGCACCTGGCCGAGCGCATCTCGCGCAACGGCCACGTGGTGGTGCAGACCGCGTCGCTCGCCGAGGGCCTGGCGGGCGCCGACGTGGTGTACGCCACGCGCATCCAGAAGGAGCGCTTCGAGCCGAAGGAGCAGGAGCAGTTCGAGGGCTACACGCCGGACTTCCAGATCCACCAGGCATTGATCGACGCCCACTGCAGCCCGCGCACGCTGGTGATGCACCCGCTGCCGCGCGACAGCCGGCCCGGTGCCAACGACCTGAGCACCGACCTGAACCACGACCCGCGGCTGGCCATCTTCCGCCAGACCGACAACGGCATCCCGGTGCGCATGGCGCTGTTCGCGGTGCTGCTCGGCGTGGAAGACCAGGTGCCGCGCTCGATGCGCGACGCCGGCTGGCGCCCACCGACGGCGATCGGCCCCGACGACGCGGCCTTCGACGCGCTCGAAGCCTGATCGCCTGATGCAGCGACGCACGCCGCATTACCATCGCGGCGCGGCGGGCGTCGCCGCGCGCATCGACACAGGACTTCCATGCCGTTCCTCCGCCGCCTTTCTTCTCGCTTCGCCCTGCCGGTCGTCGGCATCGCCCTGCTGGCCGGTTGCGGCACGACTGTGAGCCTCGACGAGCCGATCGAATCGCAGACCTGGCGGCTGGTCAGCGTCGGCACCCAGCCGGCACAGCGCGATGGCGACCCGCGACGCGACGCGCAAGTGCAGTTCGACGGCATGCGCGTGAGCGGCTCGGGCGGCTGCAACCGCATGTCCGGCCCCTACCAGCGCACAGGGCACAGCCTGAAGATCGGCCCGCTGGCCGCGACGCGCATGGCCTGCATCGAGCCGGAGCGCAGCGCCATGGAGATCAACTTCTTCGCCGCGCTGCAAGCCACCACGGGCTACACCCGGCTCGGCAGCCAGCTCACGCTGCTCGACGGCAGCGGCCGCACGCTGGCGGTGCTGGACAACCGCTGAGCCAGGGACGCCGTCAGCCCGTCAGCCGCTCCAGCGCCTCGCGGTACTTGGCGGCGGTCTTCTCGATGATCTCGGCCGGCAGGCGCGGCGCGGGCGGCGTCTTGTCCCAGGGCTTGCCGTTGACTTTGGTGGCCTCGAGCCAGTCGCGCACGAACTGCTTGTCGTAGCTCGGCGGGTTGGTGCCGTTGCGCAGCGCCTCTTCGTAGCCTTCGACCGGCCAGTAGCGCGAGCTGTCGGGCGTGAGCACCTCGTCCATCAGCACCAGCGTGCCGGCCTCGTCCAGGCCGAACTCGAACTTGGTGTCGGCAATGATCATGCCCTTGGCCAGCGCGATTTCGGCGGCGGCCTCGTAGATGGCGATGCTGGTCTCTCGGATCTTCTGCGCCAGCGCCGGGCCGACGACCTCGACCATGCGGTCGTAGCTGATGTTCTCGTCGTGCTCGCCGGCGGCGGCCTTCGCGGCCGGCGTGAAGATCGGCCGCGGCAGCTGGCTGGCGTTGGTCAGGCCTTCGGGCAGCGGCACGCCGCAGACGGCGCGGCCTTCCTGGTACTCCTTCCAGCCGCTGCCGGCGAGGTAGCCACGCACCACCGCCTCGACCGGAATCGGCTTCAGGCGCTTGACCAGCATCGAGCGGTCCTTCACCTGCGGCACCTCGGCCTCGGTCACCACGCTTTCGGGCGCATCACCGGTGAGGTGGTTCGGGCACAGGTGACCGAGCCGGTCGAACCACCACAGCGCCATCTGCGTGAGGATCACGCCCTTGCCGGGAATCGGCTCGCCCATGATCACGTCGAAGGCCGAGAGCCGGTCGCTCGCGACCATCAGGATGCGGTCGTCGCCCACGGCGTAGTTGTCGCGCACCTTGCCACGCGCGAGCAGGGGCAGGCTTTGGATGGAAGAGGTGTGGACGGTCGTCATGGCAGGGGGGTGAGAACGGGGAACAAAACGAAGCGGAAAGACGGATTGTGCGCGCAGAAAAAAGCCACCGCGAGCGGTGGCCTGTGCGGAGCGCGGTGGACGCTCAGGTGTTCGATGCCTGGTAGATCGATTCGATGGCGGCGTCGAGCGCGGCGTTGAACTCGGCGTCCGACTGCTGCGCGCTCAGGCCTTCGGTCAGGGCGCGGCTGAAGCTGGCGATGATGCCGGCGTTGCGGGCCAGGCGCTCGTTGGCGCCGGCACGGTCGTAGCCGCCGGACAGCGCGACCACGCGCACCACCTTCGGGTGCTTGACCAGTTCGCCGAAGAAGCCGTCGACCGTCGGCAGCGTGAGCTTGAGCATGACCTTCGAGTCGCCCGGCAGCGCGTCCAGGCGCTCGATGAAGCCCTTCTTCAGGATGACTTCGGCTTCCTGCTTGTCGGCCGCGCCGATCGAGACTTCGGGCTCGAGGATGGGCATCAGGCCCGCGGCCAGGATCTGCTGGCCCACGGCGAACTGCTGGTCGAGCACGGCGGCGATGCCCTTCTCGTTGGCGCTGTTGACCACCGAGCGCATCTTGGTGCCGAAGATGCCCTTGGCGGCGGCGCGCTTGAGCAGCGCGTCGAGTTCGGGCATCGGCTTCATCAGCTGCACGCCATCGGCTTCGTCGGAAAGGCCCTTGTCGACCTTCAGGAAGGGCACGACCTGCTTGCGTTCCCACAGGTAGGTCGCGGCATCGATGCCGTCGATCTGGCGGTCCATCGTGGCTTCGAACAGGATGGCACCGAGCACGCGACGGCCGTCGAAGGCCGGGCTGGTGACGATGCGGCTGCGCATGGCATGCACCATGTCGAACATTTCGGCATCGCCCTTGTAGGCGGTCTCTTCGACGCCGTACAGCTTCAGCGCCTTCGGCGTGCTGCCGCCGCTCTGGTCCAGCGCGGCGATGAAGCCTTGGCCCTTGGTGACTTTGTTCAGTTGTTCCTGATTCACTGTGTCGCTCTCTTGTTCGTGGCCGTGCACACGGCGTTAAGGGGAATGGTTTAAAGATTGTATCGAGGGCTGTCCGCCGGACTCAGGCGAAAGCCCGACGAAGTCGAGGATGGGCGGCATCACCGGCCCACCGATCCAGCGGATGCGTGTCGCGACCGCGCCGATCAAGGTGACATGGCTCAGATTGTCGAAGGTCTGAACCCGCACGGCTACACCCTGAGCGCGCAGCCGGTCGGCCATCTGGCCGGTGTTGCGCACCGGGTCGACCAGCGTGTCCTTCGTGGCGGCCAGCAGCAGCGCGCGCGGCGCGGCAGCCGAGACGTGGGCGATGGGCTGCGACGACCGCGGCGTGTTCGGCCAGTCGAAGGCGCGCTGCGCGGCGGGGTCGCCCATGGGCAGGAAGTCGTAGGGCCCGGCCAGGCCGATCCAGCCGGCGAGCTGCCTCGGGCTGGCGCCGAGGTCGCCCAGCCAGCGCGGATCGAGCGCCAGCATGGCGGCGTTGTAGCCGCCCGAGCTGTGGCCCATGACGTAGACCTGCTTGGGGTCGGCTCCGAGCCGTGCCGCGTTGTCCAGCCCCCATTTCATCGCCAGGGCACTGTCGCGCACGAAGACCGGATAGGTCACCTGGGGCGACAGCCGGTAGTCGGGAATGACGACCACCGCGCCACGCGAGGCCAACGCCTCGCCCACGAAGCGGAAGCTGGCGCGCTCGCCGGTCGTCCAGGTGCCGCCGTAGAAGAAGACGATGAGCGGCCGCCGCCCCTCGGGCGGCGCCGTGTCAGGAAGCGGGCGGTAGACGTCGAGTTGCTGCCGGGGCTCGCCGCCGTAGGCGATGCCGGTCTCGGCGACGTAGGTGTCGCGCGGCGTGAGCCGGTCGACCAGCTTGATGGGGGAGCAGGCGGCCAGGAGCGAGGCCGCCGCCGCGACGAACGCCAGGCGGCGGCGCAGGAAGAAGGAAGACGTCATGCCCCCCTGTACGCATCGCCCGACGCTTCGGTTTGCAGGACAACGCCTGCACGCCCCGTGCCTCAGGTGGCGCGGCAGATCTTCAGCATGTTGGTGCCGCCCGGTGCACCCATCGGCTCGCCGCAGGTGATGGCGTAGACATCGCCGCTCTGCACGATGCCGCGCTTCTTCAGGTGCGACTCGGCCTGCTCGAGGGCCATGTCGCGGTCGGTGTGCGAATCCATCAGCAGCGGGCGCACGTTGCGGTAGAGCGCCATCTTGCGCTGCGTCGACAGGCGCGAGGTGAGCGCGTAGACCGGGATGTGCGCCGAATGGCGGCTCATCCACAGCGGCGTCGAACCCGATTCGGTCAGCGCGACGATCGCCTTTGCGCCCAGGTGGTGGGCCGTGAAGAGCGCGCCCATGGCGATGGCCTGGTCGATGCGGGCGTAGGTGTGGCCGCTGAAGTCGGTGTCGCGGGCGGTGTCCTCGGCCTGCTCGGCGGCCTCGCAGATGCGGCTCATCTCCTGCACGGTCTCCAGCGGATAGCGGCCCGACGCCGTCTCGGCGCTCAGCATCACCGCGTCGGTGCCGTCGAGCACGGCATTGGCCACGTCACTCACCTCGGCGCGCGTGGGCACGGGGTTGGTGATCATCGACTCCATCATCTGCGTTGCGGTGATGACCACGCGGTCCATCTCGCGCGCCATGCGGATCATCTTCTTCTGCAGCGCCGGCACGGCCGCATTGCCCACCTCGACCGCCAGGTCGCCGCGGGCGACCATGATGCCGTCGCTCGCGCGCAGGATCTCCACCAGGTTCGGGATCGCCTCGACACGCTCGATCTTGGCGATCATTCCGGGCCGGTGGCCGAACTCTGCCGCCGCCACGTTGCACAGCTGGCGCGCCATCTCCATGTCGGTCGCGTTCTTCGGAAAGCTCACCGCCACATAGTCGGCCTGGAAGCTCATCGCGGTCTTGATGTCCTCCATGTCCTTGGCCGTCAGCGCCGGCGCCGTGAGGCCGCCGCCCTGCT
>CALRYR010000194.1:0-7564 GCA_943372425.1 Variovorax sp. YR752
GCCCTTCGACAGTTCGGCCAGCGTGATGCCATCCAGTCGCGACAGCAAGGAGGCCTCTGCCTCCTCCACCGCGCTGCGAAGCGATTCGTTGACCACCTGCGCGACCAGGCACTCCGGGCGGTCCTCCCGAAACCCCAGGGACACCAGCGCGGGGGCGCCCAGCGCCATGTGCACGTCGTGCAGCGTGACGCTCTCCAGTGGTGCGGCCATCACCCAGCCACCGCCATGCCCCTTCTCGGACGTGATGAATCCTGCCTCGCGCAGACCGGCCATCAGTCGGCGGAGGACCACGGGGTTGGTGCTCATCGCAACGGCGAGCACCTCCGAGGTGACCGGAGCGTCGGCGTGCGCCAAGTGCAGAAGGACGTGCAGAACGTCAGAGAGTCGGCTGCTTGATTTCATGCACCTATCGTAGTTGCATGATAATTTCCTACGAATCGCATGGCCATTGGCACGGTGCCTGCGTCCCATGTCTGCCCGGGCTCTGGGTTTCCAAAGCGCCTTCGTCTTCGATTTGACCCAGAGTCGCCTTCTGTGCAAGACCCGAATGCAGCGTCAATGGAATGGCGGCCTCGGGGAGGTGCGTACAGCCGCTTCGGGGCTCATCGCTGACCGTCGCAGCCCATCCGACAAATGCGCTGCAACGGCCACAGCCACAGCCTTCAATAAACATCCCGCCGATACCGCCCCAGCACGATGAGTTCATCGAACGCGTCGGCGCCCAGGATGTCGGCCAGGGCTGCATCCACGCCCGGCGCCATGCCGGCGAGGCTGCCGCAGACGTAGATCACTGCGCCTTCGTTCACCCATGCGGCCAGTTCATCGGCGGCGGCGCGCAGTTTGTCCTGCACGTAGATGCGTTCCGGCTGGTCGCGCGAGTACGCGATGTCGGCACGTGCCAGCAGGCCGCGTGCGCGCCAGTCTGAAAGCTCGTCGACGAAGAAGGCGTCGTGCCTCGACGCGCGTTCGCCGTACACCAGCCAGTTGCGCCCGTGCCCGCGGCGCACGCGTTCGCGCAGGTGTGCGCGCAGGCCGGCGAAGCCCGAGCCATTGCCGATGAAGATGCAGGGCTGCGCGTCGTCCACCAGCGTGAAGGACGGGTTGGCGATCAGGCGCAGCGGCACCGCAGCGCCGATGGCAGCGCCCTCGGTCAGCCAGCCGGAGGCGACGCCCAGTCCGTTGGCATGACGTGCTTGGCGCACCAGCAGTTGCAAGGCGCCTTCGGATGGCAGCGATGCCACCGAGTAGCTGCGCGGCGCCATCACGGCATCGCCCGCCGCGGGTGGCGCGGGCGGCAGCAGTTCGACGAGTGCACCGGGCGCCCAGGTCGCGGTCGGTGGGCCGGACAGCTCGATCTCGTACAGCGGATCGCCTTCGCTGCCTGGGTTGAGCAGGCGGCGTCCATTCAAGCGCCAAGGCTCGAACACCGGCATACGGGTGGCGATGTCGGCATGGGTCCACGATGAGTCGGCATCGCCCGACAGGCCGAACACGCGCGCCAGGGATGCGCGCCAGGTGCCGAGCGCCGCACCGTCGTTCGCATCGACCTCGACCATCGGGAACAGCGCCTGCGCACTCCGGCTGCGCAGGTCGTGGTCGAGCTTGCGGCCGAAGCCGCAGAAGGTGGCGTAGCGCCGGTCGCCCAGCGCGAGCACGCCGTACTGCAGGTGCAGCAGATCCGGGCCGAAGCGCGCGAAGCCGCGTGCAAAGGCGCGGGCGGTATCGGGCGGGTCGCCTTCGCCGAAGGTGCTGACGATCCACAGCGCCTTCTTGAAATGGGCCAGCACGTCGGCCGTCAGTTCCGACACCGGCTTGACCACCGCCGCGATGCCCGCCGACTGCAGCGCGCCCGCTGTCTGCAGCGCGAGCCCTTCGGCCTGCCCGGTTTGCGTAGCGAAGGCGACGAGCACCGTTTCGCCACCGTTCGACGGCGCGCCCTGGCCCAGTCGCGCCCGCTCGGCGCGCACCGCCTTCTTCGTGCGTCGCCGGCCCAGGTAGAGCATCCAGCCGGTGATCGCGAACAGGGCCATCGCCAGGCTGGTCAACATCATGAAGATGCGACCCGGCAGGCCCCAGTAGGTGCCCATGTGCAGCGGGTAGATGCTGTTGACCAGCCGACCGGCCAGCGGCTTGTCGGCATAACGTTCGTGGCGCGTCACCTCGCCGGTGGCCGCCTGCAGGTAGAGCCGGTTGCGCGCGCGTTCATGCTCGGGCTGCGCGCGCAGGTAGGTCGCCTCCACGCTCGATGCGCCACGCGCCGGCAACCGGAGCGTGACCTGGCTCCAGTCGCCCTGCGTCGCGGCACCGAAGCCTTGCCAGACGCGGGCGAGATCGAGCTTCACGGGCGCAGGCTTCGCCCCCGCATCGCCACCGCCCTGCATGCGTTGCGTGCGCACGGCACGGCCCTCACCGGCGGCGTTGTCCACCAGCGTGCGGACCGCGTCGAAGCCCCAATAGATGCCGGTCGTGCTCGACACCAGATAGGCCAGCAGCGCCACGGTGCCGACGACGGCATGCAGATTCCACAGGAAGGCGCGGCCGGTGAGCCCGAAGTCCAGCCGCAGCCAGGCCCGCCAGGCGAGCGGCCGGCGCGGCCAGCGCAGGTACAGACCCGACAGCGCGAGCAGCAGCAGCCCCGCCGCCAGCGTGCCGGTAACGGCCTTGCCGTCGTCGCGCGGCAGCAGCAGCCAGCGGTGCAGACGTTCGACGAACTCGAAGAACGCGTCGCCGCGGGGTTCGGGCCGCAGCGCGCCGGTGTAGGGGTCGACGCCGCGCGTCTCGCCCCGTGTCTGGCCGGGCAGCGGCGCCAGGTTGGCGCGCGCTGAACGGCCGGTGTCCGCGAAGACGGTCAGCGCATTCACCCGTCGACCGTCGAGCTTGGCTTCCAGTGCGGCCAGCAGCGCCGGCGGCGGCAGCGCCATCGCGCCGAGCGCTGCGCCCGGGTGGCTCAAGCCGGGGTTCATCGCATCGACGATCTCCTCGCGGAACGACAGGGTCGCGCCCGTGAGCCCGATCACGACCAGCACCGTGCCGGCGGTGATGCCGATGAACCAGTGGATCTGGAACCAGACGCGTCGAAGCATTCCCATGGCGAGCTCTAGAAGTCGACCTTGAGGCCGGCGCGAAGGGTGCGCGGCGTGCCCACCGCCAGGCGCGTGCCGGCCGCCGACCAGTAGCGCTTGTCGGCCAGGTTGTCGATGTTCAGCTGCCAGGTGGTGCGTTGACCCATCAGCTGCGTCACGTAGCGCACGCCGGCGGCGTAGATCGTGTAGCCGGGGATGAAGCCCTGGTTCAGGTCGTCGACCGGGCGACGTCCGGTGAAGTAGGCACCGCCGTTGACGGACAGCCCCGGTAGCGCGTCGATGTCGTAGGCCAGGAACAGGCTGGCCGTCTTGCGCGCGGTGTTCTCGGGCATCTTGCCGTTGTACTGAGCACCGGTCACGTTGATGTCACTGAACTCGGCGTCGAGCCACTGCGCCGACACCTGCCAGGCGAGTGCACGGGTCAGGCGCCCCTGCGCCGACATCTCGATGCCGCGGAAGTTCTGCCGGCCATCGGCGACGAAGAGATTGGTGGTTGGATCGGTGTACGTGCCGGGCCGCTCGATGTCGAACAGCGCCGTCGACAGCAGCGTGCCGCTGCCGGTGAGCCAGCGCAGGCCCAGTTCCTTCTGCTTGCTCACACCAGGCGCCATGCGCGTGTTCTGGTTGGCAGTGCCTGCCGGCGCGATGTCGCCCTCTTCCACCCCCTGCGCGTACGACACGTAACCCACGAGGTCCGGCGTGAACTTGTAGCTCAGCGCCGCCAGCGGCGTGGTCTTGCTCACGTCGTAGCCGATGCGCGGCAACGTGGCACTCGCGTCCTGCGTGCTCTCGTACTGCGTGTGGCGCGCACCGATCACCAGTTGCCACTGCGGCGTCAGCGTGATGCGGTCGAGCGCGTAGAGGCCGAGCTCTTCGCTGTCGAGCCCGCCGCTGGTCGGCCGGGTGGGCGTCGCCGACGAGGTGAGCGTGCCGATCGACACCGGGTTGTACAGGTTCTGCACCGTCGTCGCGCCGCCGTAGGTGCGCTGGTAGATCGGATCCTGCGTCTTGGCGCTGCGTGCCGCGCCGATGGTGAGTTCGTGCTGCAGGCTGCCCGTGGCGAAGGTGCCGAACAGCTCGGTGCGGAACAGGTCCGACGTCTGCTCCAGGTGCTGATCGTTGCCGGTGATGCGGCCGACGCCGGTGCGCACGTTGTAGTTGCTGAACGACGCCAGGCGACGGTCGCGCTCCCCTTCCGAATGGCCGGCCTCGACCATCAGGCCCCAGGTGTCGGTCAGTGCGTAGTCGGCGCGCAGCTGCGTGTTGGTCACCTTCGCATCGAAGACCGCGGAGAGCGGCCCCAGCCGCTTCGTCGGGTCGGGCAGCGATGGCAGCGTGATCACGCCATTGACCGCCGCGGGCCGCGTGATGCCGGCCTGCTCGACGATCTCTTTGTGGTACTGCTCGACGTCGGCGCGCAGCGTGAGCCGGCTGTTGACGCGCCAGTCGAAGGCGGCCGAGCCGAACTGGCGGTTGCCGTCGATGCCCTCGATCGACGAGCCGATGCGGCCGCCCGCGGCGTTCACGCGCAGGCCGAACTGGTTCTCGTCGCCGAACTGGCGGCCGATGTCCATCGAGCCCTGCGCCGTGCCGTGCTCGTCGAACACCAGGCCCAGCGAGGTGACCGGCGTGGTGCCGGCACGCTTCGTCACGAAGTTGATCACGCCGGCCGGCGAGGTGAAGCCGTAGTACAGCGCAGACGCGCCCTTGAGCACTTCGACGCGCTCCTTGTTCTCCATCGGGATCTCGGAGATGTTCGGGATGGCGAGCGAGCCGTTGAGCCGGTAGTTGGTGCGGTTCTCCACCGGGATGCCGCGGATGACCAGCTGGTCGAAGGTGTCGCCGCCGTTCTGCTGCCGGGTGACGCCGGCCGTGTTGCGCAGCACGTCGTACACGCCTGCGGCGCCCTGCAGCTCGATGACTTCGCGCGTCACGGTGTTGACCGTGGCGGGCACATCCATCAGGCTGGTGCCGCGGAAGGTGCCGGCTTCGACCGTGCTCGGCACGAAGCCGTTGGTGCGGGACGCGTCGACGTTGACGGTGGCGAGGTCGCCGGCCGTGCTGCTCGTGGTGGTCGACGCGGTCTGGGCGTGCACGTGCGCCAACGGCACGGCGGCCAGCGCCAGGCCGAAATACAGCTTCCTCATGGGGGCTTCCTCGATGTCTGCTGGGTGACCGGCGGATCGCCGATCCGCGCGTGCAGGGTGCAGCGCTAGGGATAACCCCGATTATTGTCGATAGTAATTCTCATTAGCAACGGAACTTGACGGCTGCGCGCCACAGTCCCGCGCCGCATGAATCACTCAGTACGTCACCTCGGCAGGGTTCACGTCCAGCGCCCAGGCCATCGCAGCCAGGTGCGATGCGTTCACCTTCTCGGTGCTCAGCCCCATCGACGTTGCCAGCGCTGACGCATCGGCAGCGTCGATCTCGCAGGACTCGGCCAGCGCGACGAACGGGCCGTAGATGCCACCGCGGGTGCGCACGGCCTCCTGCACCGCCTCGGGCAGATGCACCTTGGCCAGCACCTCTTCCATCGGCACGCCCAGCACCCGGTCGATCAGCGAGAACATGCCCGACACGAACAGGTTGTTGGACTCGTCCGCCGGCAGCGCGCCCTGCCCCATCAACTCGACGAAGCGGCCACGCATGATGGCCTTCTTGGTCATGTAGGCGAGGCTGCTGGCCTTGGTGCTCGTCGCCAGCAGCAGCGACAGCCAGCGGAACAGCGGCCCGAAACCGAGCAGCGCGACCGCGTGGTGCAGCGAATGCACCTCCACGTTGTGGCCGGCGGTGAGCGTGTTGATGTGGTGCAGCAGGCGGGCCGTGAGTGCCTCGTCGTTCACCAGCGCCGCCTCGATGGCGCGCACGTCCTCGTTGCGCTGGATCATCTGCATGACGCGGATGATCAGCACCGATTCCGGCTGCAGCGCCGCGCCCGGTTTCGTCTCGGCCACGATGGCTTCCTTGCCCCGCACGAAGGCGTCGAGGCGGCGCGCGGCGCAGGCGTCGAACTCGGCCCAGCTGCCGATGCGCGTGGCGATCGGGTGGATCGCCGGCTTGCCCGGGCCGCGCATCTGCCGCGCGCGGTCGACCATGTCCTTGCGCCCCTCGCGCACATCCAGATGCGTGATGAGGGCCAGCGCGCCGAAGGGGTCCGGTGGTTCCGGCTCCTCGATGGGCTCGGCCCCGTCGGCGGCTTCGGGTGCTGCCGGCTTGGCCGGCACCGTGACCGGTGCTGGCACAGGCACCGGCGGCGGTTCGGGCAAGGCCTCCACGTCGCACAGCATGATGCCGAAGCCGCGCTCCCGCAGCGCTTCCAACGCGGGCCAGTTCTTCTTGTCCGCCAACTCGTCCAGCCGCAGGCAGAGCACCACGCTCTTCGCGGGCAGCGCCTGCAGCTCCTCGAAGGCCAGGCCTTCGACGGTGGCGTCGAGGTAGACCACCAGCTTGCCCAGCCGCCAGCCGGCCTTGCCGCTGTTCAGGTTCGACGCGACCGTGCGCACCAGCGCGCGGAAGTCGTCGGACGCGTTGACACCACCGGACGCTTCGTGCCATTCGAACTTGTAGCCCTTGATGTGCCGCTGCGCGTCCAGCTGCAATGCATAGGTCAGGAAGCCCTCGACCGGCGCGGGCTCGGGCGCCACGGAAGGGGCATCCACCGGTGCCGTGATGGACGGTTCGACCGGGGTCGGGGTCGGCGCCACCTCGGGCTCGTGCCGTTTGAAGAAACTGAACTGCATCGCTATCGCTCCATGCCGCCGCATCGGCGCCTTGCGCACGATGGTAGGCAGCGCATGTCGATGCGCCAATTCGAGCAAACACCCCTTCAGAAACGCTCGCCAATGCCGAGCCCCCTCCGGCGGATGCGCGGTCCGCCGGCTTACCCGGCCGCAGGCCGCCGCACGGCGCGCACCTTGCCGCTACCGCCACCACCGCAATAGAAAAGATCGGCGCCGTCGGATTCGAGCCCGCTGATGCCGGTGCCCGCGGGCATCGCGAGCCGTTCGAGCACCGCACCGCTGGCCGGGTCGATGCGGCGCAGCTCGCTCTCGTCGCCCTCCCAGGTGCCGTGCCACAGCGCACCGTCGACCCAGCTCACGCCGGTGACGAAGCGGTCGGACGCGATGGTGCGCAACACGGCGCCGGTCTGCGGGTCGACCCGATGGATCTTGCGGTCGCGGTACTGCCCGACCCACAGGCTGCCTTCGGCCCAGGCGAGGCCCGAATCGGCACCATGGCCCGGTGCCGGGATGCTCGCCATCACCTCGCCGCTGGCCGGGTCGATCTTGTCGATGCGCGATTCGGCGATCTGCCAGAGGTAAGTGCCGTCGAACGCGGTGCCGGCATCGCAGGGGCGCTCGATCGTGCGCACCGTCTTGCCGCTGCCACCGTCGAAGGCCACGAGCCGGGTGCCGGTGGCGGCCCAGACCTGGTGGCCGTCATGGGTCACGCCGTGCACGGCCGTGGCGTCGGGGAAG
>CALRYR010000195.1:0-7564 GCA_943372425.1 Variovorax sp. YR752
CCGAGAATCGAATAAGCCTGCGCGCCCGAGTAGCCGAACTTCTTCAGGTATTCGATGGCGTTCAGGCAGGCCTGTCGGTAGGCCACGTTCACGTCGAGGTAGTACTGCTTGCCGGCCTCGTCGACCGAGATGCCCTCGAAGATCAGGAAGTCCTTGTAGTTTGGCGTCATCACACTCGGCTTGAAGATCGGATTCTTGATGCCGTACTTGGCCATGCCACCCTTGATGAGCGTGACCTTCATGTGCACCCACCCGGCCATCTCGATGGCGCCGCAGAAGGTGATCTCACCGTCGCCCTGGCTGAAGTGCAGGTCTCCCACGGAAAGGCCCGCGCCGTCGACATAGACCGGGAAGAACACCTTGGAGCCGCGCGACAGGTCCTTGATGTCGCAGTTGCCGCCGTGCTCGCGTGGCGGCACGGTGCGGGCGCCCTCGGCCGCTGCCTTGGCGCGCGCGTCGCCGGTCATCTTGCCCATGTGGGCGGTGCCGGCCGAAGGCGGGTTCGCCAGGCCGGGCACGCGGGTCGGGTCGGTGTCGATGAGCTGCTGCTCGCGCGCGTTCCACATGTCGAGCATCGGCTTGTCGGGCAGGCAGCCGATCAGGCCAGGGTGGATCAGGCCGGCGAAGTTCACGCCCGGCACGTGGCGCGAGCTGGTGAACATGCCCTTGAAGTCCCAGATCGACTTCTGCGCCAGAGGAAAGTGGTCGGTCAAAAAGCCACCGCCGTTCTTCTTCGAGAAGAAGCCGTTGAAGCCCCAGAGCGAATCCTGTTTGGCACCGATGTCGAGCAGGTCGACCACCAGCAGATCGCCGGGCTCCGCGCCCTTCACACCGACCGGGCCCGACAGGTAGTGCACGGTGCTCAGGTCGATGTCGCGCACGTCGTCGGCACTGTCGTTGTTCTTGATGAAGCCGCCGGTCCAGTCGAAGGTCTCCAGGATGAAGTCGTCGCCCGGGTTGACCCAGCAGGCCATCGGAATGTCCGGATGCCAGCGGTTGTGGATCATCTCGTTTTCGGTGGGCGACTTCGTCAGGTCGACCTTGATCAGCGTGTCCGTCATGTGCAGTGGCTCCTGGGGTTGTGGTTAAACAGAGAGGTAGGCTTTGATGTGGTTCACATCGGTTTTGTCGCGCGCGGTCTCGTGCACCAGGCGGCCGCCCTCGATGACGAAGAGCCGGTCGGCCACGTCCATCGCGAAGCTCAGCACTTGCTCGGACACGATGATCGTGATGCCGCGCATCTTTCGGATCTCGTTGAGCGCCTTGGCGATGTCCTTGATGATCGAAGGCTGGATGCCCTCGGTCGGCTCGTCGAGCAGCAGCACCTTGGGATTGGTCACCAGCGCACGCGCAATGGCCAGTTGCTGCTGCTGGCCGCCCGACAGGTTGCCGCCCTTGCGACGCTTCATGTCGAAGAGCACGGGGAACAGCGCGTAGATTTCTTCGGGGATGTGCCGGCTTTTGGCGTTCTCCAGGCCGGTCTGGATGTTCTCTTCGACGGTCAGCGTCGGGAAGATCATCCGGCCCTGCGGCACGTAGGCGATGCCCTTGGCCACGCGCTTGAAGCTCTCGTCGTGCGACACGTCGTTGCCGGCGACCTTGACGCTGCCGCCCTTGATCGGCAGCACGCCCATCAGGCTCTTGAACAACGTGGTCTTCCCCATGCCGTTGCGGCCCATGATGGCAATGGTCTCGTTGGCCATGCCGTCGAAGGAGATGCCGTGCAGCGCCTCGCTCTGGCCATAGGCGGTGTGTAGGTCTTTGACTTCTAGCATCACGTTGCTCATTGCGTTGACTCCAGGTTCAGGGACTGCAGGTTCGGGGCGTGTGCCGAGGCCACGGGGTATCTCCCTCCGCGAATGTCCCCCGCCTTCGGCTCCTCCTTGATTTCGCTGCGGGAGACACCCCATACCCTCGGCACGGGACACGGCGTGCGATATCCATAGATGAACCACTGCGCTGACGGCTCGCGTCGATGGCGTGCTCCCCGCAGCGAAATCAAGGAGGAGGCCGCAGGCCGGGGGACATTCGCGGAGGGGAGTACGCCGTCGGCGTGAGCCCGCCCCGAACAACGAACGGTGAACAACATCTCAGTGCCCCAGATAAACATCGATGACACGTTCGTCGGCTTGCACCTTCTCCATCGGCCCTTCGGCCAGGATCTTTCCCTGGTGCATCACGGTGACCTTGTGCGCGATCTGCTTGACGAATTCCATGTCGTGCTCGATCACGATCACCGCGCGGTTCTTGCAGATGCGCTTGAGCAGCTCGGCGGTCAACTCGCGTTCACGCGAACTCATGCCGGCGATGGGTTCGTCGAGCATCAACAGCTCGGGCTCCTGCATCAGCAGCATGCCGATCTCCAGCCACTGCTTCTGGCCGTGCGACAGCAGTCCGGCTTCGGTGCCCAGCTTGTCCACCAGCCCGATGTCCTCGGCCACCGCCTGCACGGCGGCCTTCACTTGCTCTGTGCACTTGAAAGCCAGCGCGCCGAACACCGAGCGCCCGGAGGGATAGGAGACCTCGAGGTTCTGAAAAACGCTCAGGTTCTCGTAGATCGACGGCGTCTGGAACTTGCGGCCGATGCCCAGGCGCACGCGCTTGTGCTCGGCCATCCTCGTGAGTTCGGTGTTCTTGAACTTGATGCTGCCGCTGCTGGCCTTGGTCTTGCCGCAGATCAGGTCGAGCAGCGTGGTCTTGCCGGCGCCGTTGGGGCCGATGATCACGCGCAGCTCGTTCTTGTCGATGTACAGCGTCAGGGTGTCGATGGCCTTGAAGCCGTCGAAGGACACGGTCAGGTCTTCGACCGCCAGTGCGAAATCTGTGTTGCTCATGGGTGGGTTCCGGGGTTCAGACGCGCTGGCTGCTCACACCGTCGGGCAGGTCGCCCAGGCCGGTGCCGGGTGCGGGGTCGACGATGCGTGGGGGCGGTTGCGACGTGACAATCGGCGGCGTCTTCGCGGAGGCATCGCGCAGCGCCTGGCGGCGGTTCTTCCACCACGGGGCGATGTGGCTTTCCCACAGGCCGGCCAGCCCCATCGGGAAGGCCATGGTCACGCCGATGAAGAGCGCGGCCATCAGGAACAGCCACAAATCGGGGAAGCTCTCGGAGAACAGCGTCTTGCCGGCATTGACCAGCAGCGTGCCGTACACCGCGCCGACCAGGCTCATGCGCCCGCCGACCGCCGCGAAGATGACCATCTCGATCGAGGGCACGATGCCCACGAAGCTCGGCGACATGAAGCCCACTTGCAGCGAGAACAGCGCACCGCCAATGCCCGACAGGCCGGCCGCCAGGCAGAAGGTGAACACCTTGAAGTTCGACACGTCGTAGCCCGAGAAGCGCACCCGGTCTTCCTTGTCGCGCATCGCCAGCAGCAGCGTGCCCAGCTTGCTGGTCTGGATCCAGCGGCACAGCACGATGCTGGCGATGAGCAAGGCGACGCAGACGTAGTAGAGGATGTACTTGGCGCTGTCGGTGCGCGTGTCCCAACCCAGCAGCGTCTTCAGGTCGGTCATGCCGTTGACGCCACCGGTGTAGCCCTGCTGGCCGATGATGAGCACGGTGACGATCAGCGCGACGGCCTGCGTGATGATCGCGAAGTACACGCCGCCCACGCGGCGCTTGAACATCGCGTAGCTGATGATCCAGGCCAGCAACGTCGGCACCGCGATCACCAGGATCAGCGTGAGCGGGAAGCTCTTGAACGGCAGCCACATCAGCGGCAGTTCGGTGATCTGGTTCCAGTCCATGAAGTCGGGGATGCCGGGCGTCGACTGGATCTTGGTGGTGATCGGGTCCGATGCTTCCAGCTTCAGGAACATCGCCATCGCGTAGCCGCCCAGGCCGAAGAACACGCCCTGCCCCAGGCTCAGCACGCCCCCGTAGCCCCACACCATCACCAGCCCGACGGCGACGAAGGCGTAGGTGAGGTACTTGCCCACCAGGTTGAGGCGGAAGATGTCGAGCGAGAGCGGCAGCACGACCGCCAGCAGCAACGTCAGGATGACCAGGCTGGCCAGCTGGTAGCGGGTGATGAGGGACTTGAGGGTGTTCATGTCAGCGGCGCACCTTCGATGCAAAGAGGCCTTGCGGGCGGATCATCAGAATGAGCACGATGAGCGACAGCGTGAGCACCTTCGCCATCGAGCCCGTGATGAAGAACTCGGCGATCGACTGGGTCTGCGCGATGCCGAAGGCCGACACCACGGTGCCCAGCAGGCTGGCGGCACCGCCGAAGGTGACGACCAGGAAGGCGTCGACGATGTAGAGCGACCCGGAGGTCGGCCCGGTCGAGCCGATGGTGGTGAAGGCCGCGCCCGCCACGCCGGCGATGCCGCAGCCGATGGCGAAGGTCAGGCGGTCGGTCTTCTTGGTGTCGATACCGGTGGCGTTCGCCATCGTGCGGTTGGCCACGGTGGCCCGCACCCGCAGACCCCAGCGGCTCTTGTGCAGCGCGAGCAGCACGCCGACGGTGACGAGCGTGGTCAGCGCCAGCACGAACAAGCCGTTGATCGGGATGTCCAGGCCTTCGGCCGGCGCCCACGAGCCCATCAGCCACTCGGGCAGCGTGGGGCTCACCTCCTTCGGGCCGATGAAGGTGCGGAAGATCTGCTGCAGCCCCAGGCTGATGCCGAAGGTGGCGAGCAGCGTGTCGAGCGGCCGCTTGTACAGATGGCGGATCAGCGCCCATTCCACCAGCCAGCCGGCGATGAACGCCAGGATGAAGGCCAGCCCGATCGCCAGCGGAAAGTAGTACGGCATGAAAGCCGGCGCCAGGTGCTCCGTGAAGCGCGCGGCCATGTAGATCGTGTAGGCGCCGATGGTCATGAACTCGCCATGCGCCATGTTGATCACGCCCATCTGGCCGAAGATGATCGCCAGGCCCAGGCCCATCAACAGCAGCACCGCGAACAGGCTCAGCCCCGCGAAGCCCTGCATGAGGCCGATGTTCCACATGTCTGAAATGCTCATGAAGGCTCCGGGGGTGGATTGCTGAGGTCTGCGACTTACTGGTAACCCTTGGGGAAGGGATCGGGCTTGATGAGATCCGGCGATTCCGCGACCACCTTGAACGACCCATCCAGCTGACCCTGCCCGATGCGCGCCTTGCTCCACAGGTGGTGGTTCGCGTCGAGCTTCACGTAGCCTTCGGGTGCGTTCTTCAATTCGATGCCCGGCGATGCGGCCACGACCTTGTCGACGTCGAAGCTGCCGGCCTTCTCGACGGCGGCCTTCCAGAGCCAGGGACCGAGGTAGCCGGCCTGCGTCACGTCGCCGATGACCGCGTCCTTGCCGTACTTGGCCTTGAAGGCCGCGACGAACTTCTTGTTGTTCGCGTTGTCGAGGGACTGGAAGTACTTCATCGACGAATAGAAGCCCGCGAAGTTCTCCCCGCCCACGCCGGTCATCTCGTCTTCCGTCACGGCCAGCGTCAGCAGGAACTGCTTGTCGCCGGTGATGCCCGCGGCCTTGAGCTGCTTGTAGAAGGCCACGTTCGAGCCACCCACCACGGCCGCAAAGATGCAGTCGGGCTTGGCCACCTTGATCTTGTTGATCAGCGAGTTGAAGTTGGTGTGGCCCAGCGGGTAGTACTCCTCGCCCTTGACCGAGCCGAGCTTGCCCACCGTCTCGATGTGCTTGCGCGCGATCTTCATCGAGGTGCGCGGCCAGATGTAGTCGGAACCGACCAGGAAGAAGGTCTTGGCCTTCTTCTCCTTGTTCGCCCAGTCCAGGCCCCAGATGATCTGCTGCGTGGCTTCCTGCCCGGTGTAGAACACGTTCTTGCTCTGCTCCAGGCCTTCGTAGAAGGTCGGGTAGTAAAGCAGGCCGTTCTCTTTCTCGAACACCGGCAGCACAGCCTTGCGCGAGGCGCTGGTCCAGCAGCCGAACACAGCGGCGCAATGGTCGTTGACCAGCAGCTTCTTCGACTTTTCGGCGAAGGTCGGCCAGTCGGAGGCGCCGTCTTCCTTGATGACCTTGATCTTGCGGCCCAGGATGCCGCCCATCGCGTTGATCTCGTCGATGGCCAACTGCTCCGCCTGGATCGAGCCGGTTTCCGAGATGGCCATGGTGCCGCTGGACGAATGCAGCTGGCCGACCGTGACCTCGGTGTCGGTTACCGCCAGCTTGGTCGTGTTGACCTTGGCCGTCGGGAACTGCTGGCCGAAGCTCAGGCCGCTGAGGCCCATCACCGGCAGCGCGGCGGCGCCCTGCAGCAGGCGGCGGCGGCGCAGCGCGAGCTGCTGCTGTTCGGCGAGGGTCGGATCTTGATCACGGGCCATGGGGAATCTCCAGTCGAAGGTTGAGAGTTGCGAAGCAGGGACCAAACGGTGTTTCGGCGCACCACCGCTGTGCGGCGTGCGGCGCGCCGAGCACCATGGCCGCCACTGTAGGAACGGGCTGACGTATGCCGAATACGTCAATCAACGTAGAGCCCGCGCCCCCCGGCACGGCGAGACTGGCGGCCCGTTGCGTCGACCGGAACGGACAAGGAGCGCTTCTTGCAGGACCTCGGGCATTACCCCTTTCCGAAAGAACGGAACATGCCGCCCGTCACCGGTCAGAAGATCTTTCGCATCCGCCGCGACTACAACACCTGGGTGTCGAACGAGACCCTGGAGGACTACGCGCTGCGCTACACGCCGCGCAGCTTCCGCAAGTGGTCGGAGTTCCGGGTGGCGAACGCGGCGTTCGGCGCCACGTCCTTCCTGGCGCTGGAGGCCATCGGCGGCGCCATCGCGCTGAGCTACGGCTTCGAGAATGCGCTGTGGGCGATCCTGGTGGTGGGCATCATCACCTTCCTCACCGGCCTGCCGATCTGCTACTACGCCGCCAAGTACGGCGTCGACATGGACCTGCTCACGCGCGGCGCGGGCTTCGGCTACCTGGGCTCCACCCTCACCTCGCTCATCTACGCGAGCTTCACCTTCATCTTCTTCGCGCTGGAAGCGGCCATCCTCGCGCTCGCGCTGCAGATGTACTTCGACTGGTCGCTGGCGGTGTGCTACCTGGTGTCGTCGATCGTCATCATCCCGCTGGTGATGCGCGGCATCACGATGATCTCGGCGTTGCAGCTGTGGACGCAGCCGATCTGGCTCACGCTCTTCGTGATGCCCTTCATCGCGGTGCTTTGGAAGAACCCGCAGGCCTATGCCGACTTCACCGGGCTGGTCGGCCGCATCTCCGGCACCAACAACTTCGACCCGCTGATGTTCGGCGCGGGCGCCACGGTGGCCTTCTCGCTGGTGGTGCAGATCGGCGAGCAGGTCGACTACCTGCGCTTCCTGCCCGAGAAGACCGCCGCCAACCGCGCCAAGTGGTGGGCCGCCGTACTGGTGGCGGGGCCGGGCTGGATCGTGCCGGGCATGCTGAAGATGCTGGGCGGCGCCTTCCTCGCCTTCCTCGCGCTGCAGCACGAGATCCCGGCCGCGCATGCGGTCGAGCCGACCCGCATGTACCTGGCCGGCTTCGCCTACGTCTTCAGCGACCCGGCCTGGGTGCTGGGCATCACGACGCTCTTCGTCGTGGTGTCGCAGATGAAGATCAACCTCACCAATGCCT
>CALRYR010000196.1:0-7548 GCA_943372425.1 Variovorax sp. YR752
GGCCTGCGCGGCCGCGTCGGACAGGCGCCCGAGTTCGGCCTGCGCGCGCTCCTGCTCGTCGGCCAGCGACACCGTCTGCTGCGCCGCCGTCTCGATCGCGCGGCTCAGCTCGCCACGGCGCGCTTCGACGCTGCGCCGGGTGAAGGTCGCTTCCTGCGCCTGGCGTTCCAGGCTGCGGTGCTGGTCGCGGCTGGCGGCCAGCGCGCGGCCGGCCTCGATCACGCGCTCGTCGAGTTGCGCATGCCGCTCCTGCGCGTCGGCCAGCTGCATGTCGAGTTCTTCGAAGCGGCCTTCGGCGGCGATGCGGCGCTCCTGCAGTTCCTCGAGTTGGGCGTCGACCTCGCCAAGGTCGGCTGCCAGTTGCTCGCTGCGCGCGCGGGTTTGCTCGGCAAGCTGCGTCAGGCGCAGCGTCTCGACCTGCAACTCATGCGAGCGCGACTGCGTCTCCGCGGCTTCACGGCGCGCGGTCACCAGGCGCTGCGCCGCATCGGCGTAGGCGGCCTCGGCGCGCACCAGCGCGGTCCGCGCTTCTTCGCTGATCAGCGTCTGGGCGCGCAACTGGCGCTCCAGGTTTTCCATTTCCTGCTGGCGCGCGAGCAGGCCGGCCTGCTCCGAATCCTGCGCATAGAAGCTGACGCTGTGCGTGGTCACGGCATGGCCGCTCTGGACGAAGATGGCTTCGCCGGGCTGCAGCTTCTCGCGCTGCGCCAGCGCCTCTTCGAAGCTCGACGCGGTGTAGCAGCCGTGCAGCCAGTCGACCAGCAGGGCCTGCAGGCCGGCGTCGTTCAGGCGCAGCAGGTCCGACAGGCGCGGCAGTGTCGCGCTGCGCACCGGCGCCCCGGCCGACGGCGGGTTGTAGAAGGCCAGCTTGGCCGGCGGTGCGTCGTTGCCGAAGGCACGGACCATGTCAAGGCGCGACACCTCGAGCGCGCCCAGGCGTTCGCGCAGCGCCGATTCGAGCGCGTTCTCCCAGCCTTGCTCGATGTGGATGCGGCTCCACAGCCCCTGCAGGCCATCGAGGCCGTGCTTGGCGAGCCAGGGCGCGAGCTTGCCGTCGGTCTTGACCTTTTCCTGAAGCGCCTTCAGCGCCTCGAGCTTCGCCGAGAGTTCCGCGTGGCGGGCGCCTTCGGTGTTGACGGCCTGCTGCTTCGTCCGGCGGTCGTCGTCGAGCTGCGGCACCGCTTCCTGCAGGTCCTGCAGGCGAGCATCGGCTTCGGCGGCGGCTTCCTGCGCGGCGGAAAACTGGAACTGCAGGTCCTGCAGCTTCGCTTCGTCGGGTGCGGCCAGCGCCTGCTTGTCGGCGCGCAGGCGCTCGCTGCGCATCGTCAGCTGGCGGCTCTGCTCTTCGATGTTGCGCTGGTCGGCGGCCAGCACCTGGATCTGCTGCTGCACCTGCGCGACGCTCGCGCGTTGCGCGTTGGCTTCGTTCTGGGCGCGCTGCTGCGCGTCTTCCAGTTCGGGCATGCGCGCGTCGTGCTCTTCCAGTTGCGCGGCCAGCAACTCGGCCTGCTCTTCGGCATCGACGCCCTGCCCGGCCAGCGTCTCGATCTCGGCTTCGGCGTCTTCCTTGCGGCCGCTCCACTGACCGATCTGCTCACGCAGCTGGATCAGGCGCTGCTCGACGCGCTGGCGGCCTTCGACCACGAAGCGGATCTCACCTTCGAGCCGGCCGACTTCGGCGCTGGCCTCATAGAGCTTGCCCTGCGCCTGATTGACCTGGTCGCCGGCCGCGTAGTGCGCCTGGCGCACCGTCTCCAGCTCGGACTCGATGCGGCGCAGGTCGGCCGTGCGCGACTCGAGGTCGTTCAGCGCCTTGTCGGCGTCGGCCTTGATCTTGGCCTGATCGGCCTCGCTCTCGCTGCGCTTGAGGAACCACAGCTGGTGCTGCTTGCGCGTGGCATCGGCCGTGAGCGTGTTGTAGCGCTGCGCGACCTCGGCCTGCTTCTCCAGGCGCTCGAGGTTGGCGTTGAGTTCGCGCAGGATGTCTTCGACCCGGGTGAGGTTCTCGCGCGTGTCGCCCAGGCGGTTTTCCGTCTCACGGCGGCGCTCCTTGTACTTGGAGACGCCGGCGGCTTCTTCGAGAAACAGGCGCAGTTCCTCGGGCTTGGATTCGATGATCCGGCTGATCGTGCCCTGGCCAATGATGGCGTAGGCGCGCGGGCCGAGGCCGGTGCCGAGGAACACGTCCTGCACGTCGCGGCGGCGCACCGGCTGGTTGTTGATGTAGTAGCTGCTGGTGCCGTCGCGCGTGAGCACGCGCCGCACCGCGATCTCGGTGAACTGCGACCACTGGCCGCCGGCGCGGTGGTCGGCGTTGTCGAACACCAGCTCGACGCTGGACCGGCTGGCCTGCTTGCGGGTGGTCGTGCCGTTGAAGATCACATCCTGCATCGACTCGCCGCGCAACTCCGAAGCGCGCGATTCGCCCAGCACCCAGCGCACCGCATCCATGATGTTCGACTTGCCGCAGCCGTTGGGCCCGACCACGCCGACCAGTTGGCCCGGCAGCAGAAAGTTGGTGGGTTCAGCGAACGACTTGAAGCCGGAAAGCTTGATGGAATTGAGACGCACGAGGGGTCGTTCCGTCTTGGCTCTGAGGCCAAGGTATTGATTTGTAAGGAAATTTGCACAGCCCGCCGGCTGTCACCCGAGCCGGCGATGATAACGTGCGCGCCATGCACGAATCCCCCCTGCACACTGCCGATGGACGCTCATTTTTCATGCGGCGTCACACAGTGCTGGCGGGCGCCGCCGCTGCGGTGCTCGGCCTGGCCGGCTGCGCCGCCACCCGCTCCACCGAACGCGCCGAAAGCTACGACAACCACGAATGGATGCAGTCCAGCGCCAATCGCATCGCGAACCTGGCCCTGCGCGACAACCTGCAGTCGATTCGCCGCGTGCAGCTGTCGCTCTACCGGCGCAACCCGCGCGAGTGGCGCAAGGGTTCGTCCAGTGCCGACGACGCCATCCAGCGCACCTGGGACGCGGTCATGCAGCCCCAGCCGATGCCGGCCCTCGGCGGCAAGAGCGGCATCGATGCGGTGCGCCTGGCGTTCGAGCCCGCCTACACGGGCGACCGCATCGCCGCGATGGTCTATGGCTGGGCCACGATGCTCAAGGAAGCCAACGGCAACACCTGGGAGCAAACAATGGTCGACGGCGTGAATGCCGAGAACAGCTACCGGGCCGCGCGCAACATCGAGATCTCGCTGTGGCTGATCGGCTCGAAGACCGGAGCCGACGGCCAGCCACTGCTGCTGGCCACCGAGATCAGCGACCGGGGGCGCAACCTCGTGGTCGACCGCGAACTCTCGAAGATCGTGGCGCGCCTCGACCTGCTGGCCGCGCAGGCCGACGAAAAATACCGACGCGCGGCGCTGGACTTCGCGCAGGGCTGGATCATGGGCAGCCTCGGGCCCTTCCTGTCGCTGGCGAAGCAATGAGCGACCCGTGCCAAGTCATGCACAAGGTGGCACCTAAAATGCTTCGCAGCCTTCTGCTTCCTTCCACTCTCCTACCCAGGCACAACTCATGAGCTCCATCAACTTCATCGGCGGCGAAAAAGGTGGCGTCGGCAAGTCGGTCACGTCGCGGGTGCTGGCGCAGTACTTCATCGACCACAGCAAGCCCTTCACCGGCTTCGACACCGACCGTTCGCACAGCTCCTTCACGCGCTTCTACGAAGGCTTCGCCTCGCCGGTGGTGGTCGACAGCTTCGAGGGCCTCGACAAGGTGGTCAACGGCTTCGAGCACAACCCGCAGCAGAGCGTGATCGTCGACCTGGCGGCGCAGACGCTGGCGCCGCTGTCGCGCTGGATCAAGGAGTCGGACCTGTTCGACGTCTTCACCGAGCTCGACGTGGCGGTCAATTTCTGGCACGTGCTCGACGACGGCAAGGATTCCACCGACCTGCTGGGCACGCTGATCGACACCTTCGGCGACCGCCCCAACTACATCGTGGTGCAGAACTACGGCCGCGGCAGCGACTTCGGCATGCTGCTCGGCTCGCAGTCGCTGCAGAAGGCGGTTGCCCACGGCGCGCGCGTGATCGCGCTGCCGCGCCTGCACGACGCCAGCATGCGCAAGATCGACGCGCAGAACAGCAGCTTCTGGAAGGCCGTCAACGACCGCGAAGGCCCGCACGCCCTCGGCCTGCTCGAGCGCCAGCGCGTGAAGACCTGGCTGGGCACGGCCTACGCGGCCTTCGACACGCTGCCGCTGTAAGCATGCGGCGGCGCGCTTTCGTCCTGGCCGGGTCAGCCGTTGCCGCCATCGGCGCCCCGGCGCTCGCCAACGCCGCCGACGATCCGGCCCTCAAGCCTTTCCGCACGCGAATCGCGCAGGCGAAGCTCAACCGCATCGAGGCGGACAGCGGCGGGCGCCTCGGCGTCTGCATCCTCGACACCGCCAGCGGCCGGCGGATCGTGCATCGCGCCGATGAGCGCTTCCCGATGTGCAGCACCTTCAAGCTGCTGGCCGCGGCAATGGTGCTCAAGCGGGTCGACGACGGTCAGGAACAACTCGATCGGCCGATCGCCATCGAGCGCGCGGTGATCCTCCCGCACTCGCCCCTGACCGAGCCGAATGTCGGCGGCACGATGACGATGGCCGCGCTGTGCGAGGCGACCATCACCCAGAGCGACAACGCCGCCGCGAACCTCATGCTGGCCAGCTTCGGCGGGCCGGCCGCCCTTACCACCTATGTGCGCGCTTTGGGCGACACGACGACGCGGCTCGACCGCAACGAGCCATCGCTGAACGAAGCGATCGCCGGCGATCCGCGCGACACGACCACGCCAGCGGCCATGCTCAAGTCGGTGCAGGCCCTGGTGCTCGGCAACGCGCTGAAACCGGCGTCGCGCGCGCAGCTTCGGGATTGGCTGATCGCCAACAAGACGGGAGGCCAGAAGATCCGCGCCGGACTTCCGACCGGCTGGCCCGTGGGCGACAAGACGGGGGGCGGCGCCTTCGGCACCAACAATGACGTCGCCATCGTCTGGCCGCCGGGCCGGCCGCCGGTGCTGGTAACGGCCTACCTCACCCAGACGAAAGCGCCGCTTGCGCAGCGGGACGCCGCGCTGGCCGCCGTCGCGGCGCTGATTCCGGAATTCATCGGCGCCTGAGCGCCACCGGATGTCAGGCGCGGCGCGGGCGCTTGACCAGCAGCACCAGCAGCAGCACCGCGAACACCACGAAGCACACGAAGGACCAGTTCGCGATCGACAGGCCCAGGAAGGTCCAGTCGATCTTGGTGCAGTCGCCACTGCCGCGGAAGATCATCGGGATGGCGCGCTGCAGCGGGAAGGTTTCGATCATCCCGTAGATGTCGCGCCCGCAGGAACCGAATTCCGGCGGGTACCACTGCAGCCAGCTCTGGCGGGCGGCGGTGTACGCGCCGCCGATGGCGACGATCAGCGCCAGCACCGCACCCGTCGCCTGCAGGCCCCGCCCGCGTGCCAGCGCGGTCAGCCCGGTGATCACCGCCACCAGGATGAGCGCGTAGCGCTGCACGATGCACATCGGGCATGGCTCGAGGCCGACCACGTGCTGGAGGTACATGCCGAAAGCCAGCATGGCCACGCAGGCCAGGCAGATCAGCGCGAATGCGCGGCGCGGTGCGCCGAAATACCAATCGATCAAGGAGACACCCAATCTTCGACGAACACCCGGGCCTTGCGCGGCGTGGCGACGACGGTGTCGCCCTCGGCGAGGCCCAGGTCCCGGAACTGTTGCGCAGGGAGTTGCGCTTCGATGATGGTTCCGGACGCAGGATTATCAGGAGTCTTTTCGACGGGTTCGAGTTCCAGCCGTGCGATCGGTCCGACGACGATCGCCCGCGAAATCGTGGCCACCAGGCCGCGCGATGCGTTGGCTGGCACGGTCCCCGCGACGTACGGCTGGATGTCGATGTCGTGCGGCCGCACATACGCGAGCGCCTTGCTGTCCTGCACACCGCTGTGTTCCGGCGCCTGCAGGCGGATGCCTTCGAGCTGCACCTCGCCCTCGTGCGCGCGGCCGTGGAACAGGTTCACGTCGCCGAGGAAGCCGTAGACGAAGGGGCTGGCCGGGTGGTCCCAGACCTCCTGCGGCGAGCCGACCTGTTCGATCTTGCCCTTGTTGATGACGACCACGCGGTCGGCCACCTCGAGCGCCTCTTCCTGGTCGTGCGTGACGAAGATCGAGGTGACATGCAGCTCGTCGTGCAGGCGGCGCAGCCAGCGGCGCAGCTCCTTGCGCACCTTGGCGTCGAGCGCGCCGAAGGGCTCGTCGAGCAGCAGCACCTTGGGCTCCACGGCGAGCGCACGGGCCAGCGCGATGCGCTGGCGCTGGCCGCCCGACAGTTGCGAGGGATAGCGGTCGGCCAGCCAGTCGAGCTGCACCAGCTTGAGCAGGTCGGTCACCTTCTGCTTGATCTGCGTGTCCGACGGGCGTTCCTTGCGCGGCTTCACGCGCAAGCCGAAGGCCACGTTCTCGAACACGGTCATGTGGCGGAACAGCGCGTAGTGCTGGAACACGAAGCCTACCTGGCGTTCGCGCACATGCACGTCGGTGGTGTCCTCGCCCGAGAACAGGATGCTGCCGGCGTCGGCCGTCTCCAGGCCCGCAATGATGCGCAGCAGCGTGGTCTTGCCGCAGCCCGAGGGGCCGAGCAGTGCGACCAGCTCGCCGGAGGCGATGTCGAGGTTGACGTCGTTCAACGCGCGGAAGTCGCCGAACTGCTTGCTGACGTTGCGGATTTCGATGCTCATGGTGTTCTCTTTCAGGCGGCCTGCGGGCGCTCGGGGGGCAGCTCGGCGATGGCCTTCATCTCGCGCTCATGGCGCCACTCGATCACCGTCTTGATGACCAGCGTGACCAGCGCCAGGATGGCCAGCAGCGACGCGACGGCGAAGGCCGCGACCGACTGGTACTCGTTGTAGAGCACCTCGACGTGCAGCGGCATGGTGTTGGTCTGGCCGCGGATGTGGCCGGAGACGACCGACACCGCACCGAACTCGCCCATGGCACGTGCGTTGCAGAGGATCACGCCGTACAGCAGGCCCCACTTGATGTTGGGCAGCGTCACGCGCCAGAAGGTCTGCCAGCCGGTCGCGCCCAGCACGATCGCCGCCTGCTCCTCGTCGGTGCCCTGCGACTGCATCAACGGGATGAGCTCGCGCGCGATGAAAGGGAAGGTCACGAACACGGTGGCCAGCACGATGCCCGGCACGGCGAAGATGATCTTGATGTCGTGTTCAGCGAGCCACGGGCCGATCCAGCCCTGCGCGCCGAACACCAGCACGTAGATCAGGCCGGCGACCACCGGCGACACCGCGAACGGCAGGTCGACCAGCGTGGTCAGCACGGCCTTGCCGCGGAACTCGTACTTGGCGATGGCCCAGGCCGCGGCCACGCCGAACACCAAGTTCAGCGGCACGGTGATGGCGGCGGTGATCAGCGTGAGCCGGATCGCGCTCCAGGCGTCGGGCTCCTTGAGCGCATCGACGTACGCGCCCCAGCCTTTGCGCAGTGCCTCGGTCGCCACCGCAGCGAGCGGCAGCACGAGGA
>CALRYR010000197.1:0-7467 GCA_943372425.1 Variovorax sp. YR752
ATGGGGGTCGTCAAGATTCGGGCCAGAAAGGAAGTGATGAGAGGATGACGGACCATGTGCATTATAGAAACGCCCCAATTGCCCCTTGGGGGCGCCATGACTGCAGATACGTCTGGGGGGTGGCCTGAGCACGCCCTTGTTTATGGTCGAAGCGCGTGCTAAACTCGCGGGCTCAGCGGAATTGGGTCCGCTGGATTTCCATTCGTGGAATTTTTACAAGAGGTTCATATGTACGCGGTCATAAAAACCGGTGGCAAACAGTATCGTGTTGCTGCTGGCGAAAAAATTAAAGTAGAACAGATTGCTGCGGATGTGGGCCAAGAGATCGTGTTTGACCAGGTTCTGGCTGTCGGCAACGGCACCGAAATCAAGATCGGCACTCCCTTGGTTTCCGGCGCAACAGTAACGGTCACGGTGTTGGCCCATGGCAGACACGACAAAGTGCACATCTTCAAGATGCGCCGGCGCAAGCACTACCAGAAGCGCCAAGGTCACCGTCAAAATTTCACCGAACTGCAGATCTCTTCGATCGCAGGCTGAGGAGTAGGTCAACATGGCACAGAAAAAAGGCGGCGGCTCAACGCGAAACGGGCGCGATTCCAAGCCCAAGATGCTCGGCGTGAAAGCGTTTGGCGGCGAATTGGTCAGCGCAGGCTCGATCATCGTGCGTCAGCGCGGCACCCAGTTCCACCCCGGCGTGAACGTCGGTGTGGGCAAGGACCACACGTTGTTTGCCCTGGTCGACGGCCATGTGTCGTTCGGCGTCAAGGGTGCACTGAACAAGCACATGGTCAACGTGACGCCGGCCTGAGGCTCGTCACTTCGATCTGCTCGAAGCCCCGCTTGTCGGGGCTTCTTCGTTTTCCACACCGCCGCCGCAACTCGGCCGCCTGTTTGTAAACTGGACATCCCATGAAGTTCGTCGACGAAGCCTTCATCGACATCGCCGCCGGCGATGGCGGCAACGGCTGCGTGTCGTTCCGTCATGAAAAGTACAAGGAATTCGGCGGCCCCAACGGCGGCGACGGGGGGCGCGGCGGCCATGTGTTCGCAGTGGCCGACGTCAACCTCAACACGCTGGTCGATTTCCGCTACTCGCGCCGTCACGAGGCCAAGCGCGGCCAGCACGGCATGGGTTCCGACATGTTCGGCGCGGCCGGTGACGACATCGTCCTGAAGATGCCGGTCGGCACGATCATCACCGACGCCGAGACCGGCGAGGTGCTGTACGAACTGCTGGTGCCGGGCGAGATGGTCACCATCGCCAAGGGCGGCGATGGCGGCTTCGGCAACATGCGCTTCAAGAGCGCCATCAACCGCGCGCCTCGCCAGAAAACCCCTGGCTGGCCGGGCGACAAGAAGAGCCTCAAGCTCGAATTGAAGGTGCTCGCCGACGTCGGCCTGCTGGGCATGCCGAACGCCGGCAAGTCGACGCTGATCAGCGCCATCTCCAATGCCCGCCCCCGCATCGCCGACTATCCCTTCACCACACTGCACCCGAACCTGGGCGTGGTACGCGTCGGTCCGGAGCAGAGCTTCGTCGTGGCCGACCTGCCCGGCCTGATCGAGGGCGCTTCCGAAGGCGCGGGGTTGGGGCATCTCTTCCTGCGGCATCTGCAGCGCACACGGCTGTTGCTGCATGTGATCGACATGGCGCCGTTCGACGACAGCGTCGACCCGGTCGCGCAGGCGAAGGCGATCGTCGGCGAACTGAAGAAATACGACGCCGGCTTGTACGAAAAGCCACGCTGGCTGGTGCTGAACAAGCTCGACATGGTGCCCGACGACCAGCGCGCGGCGCGTGTGAAGGACTTCGTGAAGCGCCTGCGCTTCAAGGGCCCGGTGTTCGAGATATCTGCACTCACGCGCGAAGGCTGCGAACCGCTCGTGAAGGCGATCTACCAGCACGTGAAGGCGCAGCAGGTGGCCGAACAGCCGCCGGCGGACATCGATCCCCGTTTCGCCTGAACGCCGCCCGTCTTGCGCGGTGCCCGCGCGGTGCGGCCACCGCTTCCTCTTCGACCATCGACAGACCCCATGAGCTCCAGTCCCGTTTCCAACGCACTGCGCGATGCGCGGCGGATCGTCGTCAAGGTCGGCTCCAGCCTGGTGACCAACGAGGGGCGCGGGCTTGACGAGTCGGCGATCGGTGAATGGTGCCGGCAACTGGCCGCCCTGATGCGCGACGGGCGCGAGGTGGTGATGGTCTCCAGTGGCGCCATCGCCGAAGGCATGAAGCGCCTCGGCTGGCGCACGCGTCCGCGCGAAGTCCATGAACTCCAGGCCGCGGCGGCTGTCGGCCAGATGGGCCTGGCCCAGATGTACGAGACGAAGCTGCGCGAGAACGGCCTCGGCAGCGCCCAGGTGCTGCTCACGCACGCCGACCTGGCCGACCGCGAGCGCTACCTGAACGCGCGAACGACCCTGCGCACCCTGCTTGGCCTCGGTGTGGTGCCGGTCATCAACGAGAACGACACGGTCGTCAACGACGAGATCAAGTTCGGCGACAACGACACGCTCGGGGCGTTGGTGGCCAACCTGGTCGAAGCCGATGCGCTGGTCATCCTGACCGACCAGAAGGGCCTCTACACCGCGGACCCGCGCAAGCACCCCGATGCGCAGTTCGTGCACGAGGCGGTGGCGGGCGACCCGGCGCTCGAGGCGATGGCCGGCGGCGTGGGCTCGGCCATCGGCAGCGGCGGCATGATCACCAAGATCCTGGCGGCCAAGCGAGCGGCGGGGTCCGGCGCGTCGACCGTGATCGCCTGGGGCCGCGAACCCGACGCGCTGCTGCGCCTGGTACGCGGCGAGCCCATCGGCACCTTGCTGGTCGCGCAGACCGCCAAGCACCAGGCGCGCAAGCGCTGGATGGCCGACCATCTGCAGCTTCGCGGCGCGGTCACGGTGGACGCTGGCGCGGCTGGCAAGGTGCGCAGCGAAGGCAAGAGCCTGCTGCCGATCGGCATGACGGGCGTCGAGGGCGAGTTCTCGCGCGGCGACGTGATCGCGGTGCGCGACCCGGGCGGCGTTGAGCTGGCGCGCGGCCTGGCCAACTATTCGAGCACCGAGGCGCGCATGCTGTGCCGCAAGCCGTCCAGCGAATTCGAGCGGCTGCTCGGCTATGCGGCCGAGCCGGAAATGGTCCACCGGGACAACATGGTCCTGACGGCGCGTTGAGCGGCGCTGGGCCAGTTACTGCACTTCGGGCAGCGGATTCTTCAGCCGCTGCATCATCTCGTTGACCGAGCCACGCGGTGCGGCGCCGCGGCAGAGGGCTTGCTGCGAAAGAAGCAGGGTGTAGCTGGAGTTGAGCGTGAGCATCTTCTTCCACTCCGGGTTGGGCTGCACGTCCCAGCCATTGCTGCCATAGCGGGCATACGATTTCATCTCGCCGGTGGCGCAGCGCACGCCTTCGTAGAACGCGTTGGTCGCACCGCCGGCCTTGTTGCTCGCCACCACGACGTAGCGCACGACGCCGTCACCCGTGATCGCGATGGTGGCCGGGTCGACACCGAACTTCAGCGTCATGTAGCGCGGCATCTCGATCGGCACCAGCCGGCTTTCGTCGAAGGCCGGCGGCGGGGGCACCGGTGTCTCCTTCCACTCCGGGTCCGAGAACACCTGGGCGGACGCGCCGCCGGCCGCGCCGAGCACGCAGGCCAGGGCGAAGGCGCAGCTAGCGCGGCGCATGAAAGGGGTCGGGCGGCGGGAGATCGTTGGCAGTGTTGGCATTGGGATCCGGGTCGAAGCTGGCGCCCGGAGGCAGGTCGAAGTGGTGTTCCTGCCCGGCAAGGGGCATCTGACGATCGAGCTCGCGGGTGCGGAGGTTGCTGCGCAGGAAGCGGTTGCGGAAATCCTGTCGAGGCAGGTAGCGTGCGAGTTCAGTCAGCGCCATTTCATAGACGCCGCGCTTGAACTCGACGACGACGTCGAGTGGTACCCAGTAGTCGTGCCATCGCCAGGCATCAAATTCCGGGTGGTCGGTCGCGCGAAGGTTGAGATCCCAATCGTGGCCGACAAGTTGCAGCAAATACCAGATCTGCTTCTGGCCTTTGTAGTGGCCTCGTGCGTCACGGCGGATGAACCGATCCGGCACCTCGTAGCGCAACCAGTCACGGGTACGGGCGATGATCCGCACATGCTCCGGATGGAGCCCCACTTCTTCGTGCAGTTCCCGGAACATGGCTTGCTCGGGACTCTCGCCGCGATCGATGCCGCCTTGCGGAAACTGCCAGGAGTGGGTTCGTATGCGTTTGCCCCAGAAAACCTGGTTTCTCTGGTTGAGCAGGATGATGCCGACGTTGGGCCTGAAGCCGTCCCGGTCGAGCATAATCAAACCCCAATTTTTGAACTGCGTCGATTATGCCTGCCGGGTCGCACTCGGCAAGTGAGCGGTTCCTGCGGCGAGCCGCAACAGCCTGCCCACCTCCCCGTTTCGACACCTAGTTCGACACCATTTTTCGACACCCTTTCGAGCGCGACCGATGAAAGCTTCCCGTTTCTTTGTCTCCACCCTGAAGGAAGCGCCGGCCGACGCCGAAGTCGCGAGCCACCGGCTCATGATGCGTGCCGGCATGATCAAGAAGCTCGGCGCGGGCATCTACACCTACATGCCGATGGGCCTGCGCGTGATCCGCAAGGTCGAGGCGATCGTGCGCGAAGAGATGAACCGTGCCGGTGCCGTCGAGCTGTCGATGCCCGTGGTGCAGCCGGGCGAGTTCTGGCAGGAGACCGGCCGCTTCGAGAAGATGGGCCCCGAGCTGCTGCGCATCAAGGACCGGCACGACCGCGACTACGTGGTGCAGCCGACCAGCGAAGAGGTCGTGACCGACATCGCCCGGCAGGAAATCCGCAGCTACAAACAGCTGCCCCGCAACTTCTATCAGATCCAGACCAAGTTCCGCGACGAGCGCCGCCCGCGCTTCGGCCTGATGCGCGGCCGCGAGTTCACGATGAAGGACGCCTACAGCTTCGACCGCGACCTCGACGCGGCCAAGCTCAGCTACCAGAACATGGCGCAGGCCTACCGCCGCATCTTCGACCGCTTCGGCCTCACCTACCGTGCGGTGGCGGCCGACAGCGGCGCCATCGGCGGCGACCTGAGCGAGGAGTTCCAGGTGATCGCCGCCACCGGTGAAGACGCCATCGTCTATTGCCCCGACAGCGACTACGCCGCCAACATGGAGAAGGCCGAGGCGCTGCCGCCGGCCACGCCGCGCGGCGCCGCCACGAAGCCGCTCGCCAAGACGCCGACGCCGGGCAAGAGCACCTGCGCCGACGTGGCGGAACTGCTCGGCATGCCGTTGTCGACCACCGTGAAGTCGCTGGTGCTTGCTACGGACGTGCTGGACGACGCAGGGAATCTGAAGGGCGCGCGAATTTGGCTGCTGCTGCTGCGCGGCGATCACGACATGAACGAGATCAAGGTGAGCAAGCTGCCGGGCATGGAGCAGGGCTTCCGCTTCGCCACCACGGCCGAGATCGATGCGCATTTCGGCTGCAAACCCGGCTACCTAGGCCCGCTGAATCTGCTGCTGCCGGTCACCGTCGTGGCCGACCGCGAGGTCGCCGTGATGTCCGACTGGACCACCGGCGCCAACGAGGTCGACTTCCACATGACCGGCGTGAACTGGGGCCGCGACCTGCCCGAGCCGACCTTGGTCGCCGACATCCGCAACGTCATTGCCGGCGACGCCTCGCCCGACGGCAAGGGCGTGCTGGCCATCGAGCGCGGCATCGAGGTCGGCCATGTCTTCGTGCTCGGCACCAAGTACAGCAAGAGCATGAACGCCACCTTCCTCGACGAAGGCGGCAAGCCGCAGTTCCTCGAGATGGGTTGCTATGGCATCGGCATCACGCGCCTGCCGGCCGCGGCCATCGAGCAGAACCACGACGAGCGCGGCATCATCTGGCCCGACGCGCTGGCGCCGTTCACGGTGGTGCTGTGCCCGATCGGCATGGACCGAAGCGCCGAGGTCAAGCTCGCCGCCGAAACGCTCTACGAGCAGTTGCTGGCCGCCGGCGTCGACGTGCTGCTGGACGACCGTGGCGAGCGCCCTGGCGCGATGTTCGCCGACTGGGAGCTGATCGGCGTGCCGCACCGCCTGGTGATCTCCGACCGCGGCCTGAAAGAAGGCCAGTTCGAGTACCAGCACCGACGCGACACCGCGGCCACCAAAGTGCCGGCCGCGGCGGCCATGAGCTTCCTGCAATCCAAGCTCGCTGCCTGACGATGAAACCGGCGGCGGACCGCGATGCGGCCTTGTCCCGCCGGCTCCTGCTCGGCAGCGCAACAGCCGGCGCCCTGGCGCTGGCCCTGCCGCGCAGCGCACGCGCCGGCGCGCAGATCGAGGAGCCCCTGATCGATTCGGTGCGCAATGCACTGAGCGCCGCGATCCGCACCAGCGCCCCGCCGAAGCTTGAGTTCGCCGACACCGAGTCGCGCCTGGCGTACCTGCGCTGGCTCGGCGAGATGAGCCAGCGTCTCAAGCGCAAGATTCCGGGCCACCAGGAGCGCCTCGAGTTGCTGCAGACGGTCTGGTACGAGAGCAAGCGCGCCGGGCTCGACGTGAGCCTGGTGCTGGGGCTGATCCAGGTGGAAAGCAACTTCCGCAAGTGGGCCATCTCGAGCGCAGGCGCGCGCGGGCTGATGCAGGTGATGCCTTTCTGGACGCGCGTCATCGGTGACGGCGACGCCAACCAGCTCTTCAAGATGCAGCCCAACCTGCGCTTCGGCTGCGTCATCTTGCGGCACTACCTCGACCGTGAGCGTGGCGACCTCTTCATGACGCTCGGCCGCTACAACGGCAGCCGCGGCCGTGCGCCGTACCCGGACGCGGTCTTCGCCAACCAGCGGATCTACGCTTTCAACGACCGCGCCGCCGCCTGAGCGGCACCCTCGACGTCGGTCACCATGACCTGGTCGATGCGGTAGCTGTCCACGTCCATCACCTCGAAGGTGTAGCCGCCCCAGCTCACGCTGTCGGTGCGCTTGGGCACGCGGCGCAGCATGACCATCAGGAAGCCGGCCAGCGTCTCGTATTCGTCGGCGTGGGGCAGCGGGGCGTCGAGGTCCAGCGCGCGCTGCACATCCTGGATCGGCGTCACGCCGTCGATCAGCCAGGAGTTCTCGTCGCGCCGCACGATCTGCTGTTCCTCGTCCTGCGGACCGACCAGGTCGCCCATCACCGTGCTCATCACGTCGTTGAGCGTGATCACGCCGACCACCAGGCTGTACTCGTTGACGATGATCGCGAAGTCCTCGTGCGCCTGGCGGAACTGCTCGAGCACCTCGGTGAGCGACAGCCGGTCGGGCACCACCAGCGCCTTGTGCAGCGGCACGCCCTGGTCGAGCGCCAGCGGCTGGCCGCTCAGCACGCGCTGGAACATGTCCTTGGCGTCGACGTAGCCGAGCACGTGGTCGATGTCGCCGTCGCACACCGGGTAGGCCGAGAAGGGCTCGGCCAC
>CALRYR010000198.1:0-7445 GCA_943372425.1 Variovorax sp. YR752
GACCCGACGGTCGGCCCGCTGGTTGCGCTGTGGGGTTTCGGTGCGCACGCCGGGGCGGACCATGACCATCGGCCGCCCTCGCCCCCAGCCCTGGCCGCAGCCCGCGCCCGCACCGGATGGCAGCGGCTGACCTTCGACGCGACCGACAAGCACATCACGCAGCCAGGCGGCGTGCAGCTGGACCTGTCCGGCATCGCCAAAGGCTTTGCGGTGGACCACGTGGCCGACGCGCTGATGGCGACGGGTCTGCAGGATTTCCTGGTGGAGGTGGGTGGCGAACTGCGCGGCGTGGGCCGGAGGCCCGATGGCCAACCCTGGCGCGTGCGGCTCGACACGCCCATCGACACCCTGGCGCCCGTGGTGCTGACCGACCTGGCGATCGCCACCTCCGGCGACCGCTGGCATGCGCACGAGCACGCGGGCCGCCGCTGGTCGCACACCATCGATCCGCGCAGCGGCGAGCCGGCGTCGCACGCGCTGACGTCAGTCACGGTGCTGCATCCGCGGTGCATGCATGCCGATGCGCTGGCGACCGCGCTCACCGTGCTCGGCCCGATCGATGGCGCCGACTTCGCCGCGCGCCACGCGGTCGCGGCGCTGCTCATCTGCCGCGATGGCGATACCGGGCATCGAGCCATCGCCAGCCCGGCCTGGGCGGCACGGATTTCATGACCCGTCTCCCGTCGACACGACGCACTGCTGACCGATGACCGAGACATTCCAGCGCATCGGGGCCGCGGGCCTGCTGGTGCTTGCGTACGCGGCCATGTGCCTGGCGATCTGGTGGCGAGAACACCGGCGGCATGCGGCAGTTGCACGCGCCGCAGCGGCACTCGCCGGCGACGGCGCGCAGTCGCCGGTGCTGGTCGTCTTCGCCACGCAGACCGGGCAGGCCGAGGCAATCGCTTGGCAAACCGGCCGCGCGCTGCATGCCCAAGGCACGCCAGTGCGCGTGCTTTCGCTCAACGATCTCGACACCGCAACGCTGCGCACCGCGCACCGCGCGCTCTTCGTGGTCAGCACCTACGGCGAAGGCGATGCGCCGGACGGCGCCAGCCTGTTCACTGAGCGCTCGATGGGCGCGGCCGAGACCTTGCCAACGCTGTGCTACGCGCTGCTTGCGCTGGGCGATCGCCAGTACGCGCACTTCTGCGGCTTCGGCCGCACGCTCGATGCCTGGCTGCAATCGACTGGCGCCGTGCCGGTCGCCCCTCGCATCGAGGTCGACAGCGGCGACCCGGCCGCGCTGGCGGATTGGCATGCGCGATGGGGCGGCGGCGAAGCGTCCGGACCGGCCGAGGCCGCCACCGAGTTCATCCCTTGGCGACTGGTCCGACGCGAACTGCTCAATCCAGGCAGCGAAGGCGGCCCGGTCTATCAACTCGGCTTCCATGCGCCGCACGGCGTCACGCCCGACTGGCAGTCTGGCGACCTCGTGCAGGTCGCGCTGGCCCAGGACCCGACGCGGCCCCGCGACTACTCGATCGCCTCGATCCCACCGGATGGCGAACTCCAACTCATCATTCGGCAGGAGCGCCACGCCGACGGCACGCTGGGTGCAGCGTCCGGCCTGCTGACGTCGACGCTGGCGCTCGGCGATTCGGTGGCCATGCGGCTTCGGCCGCACCGCAACTTCCGCCTCGACGGCAACGTCGGGCGCCCCCTGATCCTGATCGGCAACGGCACGGGCCTCGCCGGCCTGCGCAGCCATCTGCGAGCCCGTGCCGCGGCGGGGGAACACGAGAACTGGCTGCTGTTCGGCGAGCGGAATGCCTCCCATGATTTCCTGTGCCGTGCGGAACTCGAGGCGTGGCGCGACACCGGCACGCTGCGCCGGCTGGACCTGGTCTTTTCGCGCGACCAGGCCGAGCGACGCTACGTCCAGCATCGACTGCTGCAGCTCGGCGACGAGTTGCGGGGGTGGCTGGCACGCGGCGGCGCCATCTACGTCTGCGGCAGCCTGCAGGGCATGGCAGCGGGGGTTGATGCAGCGTTGCGCGAGCTGACGAGCGATGCACACATCCGCGCACTGATCGCAGAGAAGCGGTACTGCAGAGACGTCTATTAGCCGATCCGGGACGCCGGGGGCCGGCGCCGGCGTCGCCTGTGGCGCCCCAGCAACAACACGTAAGAATCTTAAGGATTTTTACATGCGAATCATTATCATCCGTACCGCCGACGCGTCTAGCGCCGGCCTCACCCAGCCAACGCCTTGTGGAGCTGCCGATGTCGGCGCCTCCCAGCGCAGCCAGTCGAGTCCAGAAAAACTTCAGAGGACCTTCATGGCGTCATATATCAAAGCGCGCAAGCACGCTGCGCGTTCCACAACTCCCCCCTTCGCCAGTGCCGCAGCTGCCACCCTGATCGTCATGGCCATGCCGGTCGGCGCCCAGACGGCGGCCACCAGCACGCTGAAGGAAGTCCGGGTGCAGGACACGGCGACGCCCGACTACAAGGCCGACACGTCTGCCAACACCAAGTTCACGGCCCCGCTGGTCGACACGCCGCAAACGATTTCCGTCATCAAGGAACAGGTGCTGCGCGAACAAGGCGCCACCACCCTGACTGAGGCGCTGCGCAACACCCCCGGTGCCAGCACGTTCTTCCTGGGCGAGAACGGCAACACCAACACCGGCGATGCCATCTACATGCGCGGCTTCGACAGCTCCAGCAGCATCTTCGTGGACGGCATCCGTGACCTCGGCTCGGTGTCGCGCGACACCTTCAACATCGAGCAGGTCGAAGTGGTCAAGGGCCCCGCCGGCACCGATGTGGGCCGCACGTCACCGACGGGCTACATCAACATGATCACCAAGAAGCCCAGCCTGGAAGACAGCTTCAGCGGATCGCTGGGCATCGGCAGCGCCGACTTCAAGCGCGGCAGCGTCGACTGGAACAAGTCGCTCAGCGGCGAGAACGGCATCGGCGCGGCCTTCCGGCTCAACGCGGTGATCGAGGACGCAGACGTCGCCGGGCGCGACGTGGTGAAGAACAAGCGCTCGGCCATCGCGCCATCGCTCGCCTTCGGCCTCAACAGCCCGACCCGCATCTACCTCGACTACGTGCATGTCGACCAGGACAACATCCCGGATGGCGGCGTGCCGACCATCGGACTGTCCGGGTTCAGCAGCCCGGACACCCGGCGTTCGTTCCTGAGCACCGCTGCGCGCGTTGACTCGAGCAACTACTACGGCACCACCTCCGATTTCGACAAGGTCAAGTCGGACATGTTCACCGCGCGTTTCGAGCACGATCTGACGCCGGACGTGACGTTGCGCAACACCACGCGCTACGCCAAGACCTCGCAGGACTACATGCTGACGGCGTTCATGGGTAGCTCCGCGAACATCGTGACGCCGAGCGCGTCGAACCCGTCGGGCTGGACGTTGGCGCGCAACCTGCCCACGAACAAGGACCAGGTCAACAAGATCTTCACCAACCAGACCAACGTCAGCGCCAAGTTCAACACCGGCAGCGTCGGCCACTCGCTCAACGCGGGCGTCGAGCTGATGCGCGAAGAGCAGGACAGCTACGGCTATTACGGCGCGAACGCGACAGCCAATGGCGTCGCCGTCGGAAACGGCAGTTGGCCTGCGGCCAACCTGTACAACCCCGACCCGAACGTCAGCGGCTACCGCCGCATCCGCAACGGTGCGGACAGCAAGGGCACGACCGACACGGTGGGCATGTACGTGTTCGACACGCTCAAGTTCAATGAGCAGTGGCAACTGACCGGCGGCCTGCGCGTCGACCACTACAGCACCGACTACCTCGCGGGCACCCGCTCGACCGCGACCAGCAACCCGACGCTGCCCGTCGGCACGCTGGTGTCGAGTTCGCTCAGCACGTCTGACAACTTGGTGACGGGGAAACTCGGCCTGGTCTACAAGCCCGCCGAGAACGGCAGCATCTACGCGGCCTACGGCACCGCGGCCCAGCCGCCGGGCGGCGCCAACTTCGCGCTCAGCACCTCGGCCAACAGCGCCGCGAACGTGAACTACGAGCCGCAGAAGGCCAAGACGGCAGAAGTCGGCACCAAGTGGGACCTGCTCGACAAGAAGCTCGCGCTCACCGCGGCGCTGTATCGCACCGAGGTCGAGAACGAGGTGGTGCAGGACCCGACCAACACCGCGGTCTACTACCAGACGGGCAAGAAGCGCGTTCAGGGTATCGAACTCGGCCTGGCCGGCGCTATCACGCCGAACTGGGGCGCCAGTGCCGGCTTCACCACGATGAATGCCACGGTGCTCAGCGGTCCGTCGGTTTCCGCCGACGGCAGCGCCGCGCTGGTCTACACGCCGGAACGCGCCTTCACCTCGTGGACGACCTACCGCCTGCCGTTCGGCCTGACCGTCGGCGCCGGGGCGCGCTACACGGGCTCGATCAAGCGCGGCACGGACGGTGCCATCGGGACGCCGGCGCAGATCGATTCCTACTGGGTCGCCGACGCCATGGCCACGTACCGCGTGAACAAGAACTTCGACCTGCAGTTCAACGTCTACAACGTGTTCGACAAGGAATACGTGGCGGCGATCAACAAGAGCGGCTACCGCTACACGCCCGGCGCGCCGCGCACGTTCCGGCTCACCGCCAACTTCGCGTTCTGACGAGCCTCAAAGCGCGGCGGCAGCTGCGCTGCAATACTGAGCCCCGGCCCCGTGCCGGGGCTTTTTCACTGGAGCAGACCCCAAGATGATGCTGCATGTCCCCAACGTTCTGAGCGCAGATGAAGTGCGCGCCCTGCGCGCCGCGCTGGACGCCGCCGACTGGGTTGACGGGCGCGAGACCGTCGGCCCGCAAGGCGCACAGGTCAAGAACAACCGCCAGTTGCCCGAGCACTCCCCGATCGGCAGGGAACTGGGGAAGCAGGTGCTGGCCGCCGTGTCGCGCCACCCGCTCTTCTTCGCGGCGGCGCTTCCCCTGCGCTTCGTGCCGCCGCTCTTCAACAGCTACCAAGGTGGCGAGCACTACGGGCTCCATATCGACGGAGCGATGCGGCGCCTGCCCGACGGCGACGCGACGTTGCGCACCGACCTGTCCTGCACGCTCTTTCTGTGCGATCCGGACGACTACGACGGCGGCGACCTGGAGGTGGTCGACACCTACGGCACCCACGAGGTCAAGCTGCCCGCAGGCGATCTGATTCTGTACCCGTCGAGCAGCCTGCATCGGGTGCACCCCGTCACCCGCGGCGCGCGCATCTGCTCGTTCTTCTGGCTGCAAAGCATGGTGCGCGACGACCAGCGGCGCGGGATGCTCTTCGAACTCGACCGGTCGATCCAGGCCCTCCGGGGCCGTGTCGGCGACACTGAAGAGACGGTGGCGCTCACTGGCCACTACCACAACCTTTTGCGGATGTGGGCCGAGGCGTGACCGGCATGACCGGCCAGCCGTCAAGGACAAGCCCATAGCGATTGCAAATGCGACAAATTCGTATTTATAATCGCGCATCTTCAAACAGCCAGCCAAAGCGCCTTCACCACCATGATCGTCTGCGTGTGCCGCCGAGTGTCCGACCGGGAAATCGCTCGCCATGCGCGCGCCGGCATGACCTTCGACGAAGTGCAGTTCGAGCTGGGGGTTGCCACGCAATGTGGCCAATGCGAAGGCTGTGCCCGCGACGTCGTCGCGCAGTGCAGCGCCTCGCACCCCGTTGCGGCACTCCACCGCGGCGACGGGACCCGGGCCATCCAGCTTGCCACTTCGATCCAGGAGAGCAACGCATGGAATTCCTCTCGGCACTCGCTGGCAGCCTGATTTTCGTCGCCGGCTCGGTCTGGTGGATTTTTCGCAAATAGACAGCGGTTTGAGCTGCAAGTAGGGTGTGCCTCCGGCAGACCCTCGTTGATGGGTAAATCGTGTCCGACCGCTTTTCTTCTCCCCCCCCCACCACACTGGGCCTGTCCCGCAACGCCCTCATCGCCGGCAGCGTGGTGCTGTTCCACGTGGCCGCGCTCTGGGCGCTGCAGAGTGGGCTTATCCGCAAGGCCGCCGAGGTGGTGATCCCGGTGGAAATCCTGAGCGAGTTCATCGAACCGCCCAAGCCCAAGGACCCGCCACCGCCGCCGCCCCCTCCTCCGCCGGCCCCCAGGCCCAAGGAAGTCCGGACGCCGCCCCCACCTCGACCCGTGGCCATCCGCACCCCGGCACCGGCGCCGGCCGCGCCCACCGGCGTGATCGAGCCGCAACCGCCGGCACCGCCCCTGGCGCCGCCAGCGCCTCCGGCACCGCCCACGCCCCCGTCCCCGCCGCCAGCACCGCCTGCGGCACCGGCCGTACAGTTGCCATCGTCCAACGCCGACTACCTGAACAACCCGAAGCCGGTGTACCCGGCCATGAGCAAGCGGCTGGGCGAACAGGGCAAGACGATCGTGCGCGTACTGATCGGCGTCGATGGCTTGCCGAAGAACGCGTCGATTCGCCAATCGAGCGGCTACGAGCGGCTCGACGAGGCGGCACGCACGGCCGTGATGAGCTGGCGCTATGTGCCGGGCAAACGCAACGGCGTCGTTGAACCCATGGAGTTCAACGTCCCGATCAACTGGGTTCTCAACTAATTTTTCTGGAGCAGCTTCGAATGAATTCTCAATTTGGCCTGATGAACGTATGGAGTCAGGGCGACTTCGTCACCAAGGCCGTTGCCGTGCTGCTGGTTGGCATGTCGCTCGCGTCCTGGATCGTGATCTTCATCAAGGCACTGGACGTCATCAAATACAAGCGCCTGGCGAAGCACTCGTCGGACTTCTGGCACAGCGAGGATTTCGCCACCGCCCTGAACAAGCTGGGCAAGGACGACAGCAACCCTTTTCGTGCCCTGGCACTGGAAGGCCGCGAAGCCGCCGCACACCACCGCAACACCAAGGCGCACCTGCATGACGCGCTCGACGTGAGCGACTGGATCACCCGCTCGCTGCGCAACGGCATCGACGAATTCACCGCCCGCCTGCAATCCGGCCTGGCCATCCTGGCGTCGGTCGGCTCGACCGCGCCGTTCATCGGCCTGTTCGGCACGGTGTGGGGCATCTATCACGCGCTGATGAGCATCGGCTCGGCCGGCCAGGCGACGATCGACAAGGTCGCCGGCCCGATCGGCGAAGCACTCATCATGACCGCCCTCGGCCTGGCAGTCGCCATCCCCGCCGTGCTGGGCTACAACGCCCTGGTGCGCGGCAACAAGTTCGTGCTGACCAAGCTCAACAGCTTCGCGCACGACCTGCATGCCTACTTTGTGACCGGCGCGCGCGTGCAGTCGACCGATGCGACCATCGTGCCGCTCAAAAAGGGGTAACCGGCCATGGCTTTCGGAACTCAAGACGAACCCGATGAGGTGATGAACGAGATCAACATGACGCCGCTGGTCGACGTCATGCTGGTGCTGCTCATCATCTTCATCATCACCGTGCCGGTGATGAAGCACGCCGTGAACATCGACCTGCCGCAGGCGA
>CALRYR010000199.1:0-7435 GCA_943372425.1 Variovorax sp. YR752
GGACCGGGCGAGGCAAGAAGCGCCGCATCGGTGTGACGTCGCTTAGTCATGGTTCTGCAGTGGAAGTTGGCAGGCTGCTGCCCCTGCTGAGAGCCATTTGCGCAGGGGTCATTAATGGGCGTGCGGAGGGCAAGTTCAACATTGCGCTGGATCAACCCGAGGTGCGATTCGTGACCGAGGCCGCCCAGCTCCCTACAGGCTGAATTTATGGTGTTGCGGGGATGCCCAAGCCAGCGGTTGGTTGGATCGTTTCGACGCGCAGGGCAAGTGAGAGACAAAGCGTCCGACGGAGGGCAAGCTGCGCGCCGAGGCGACGCGGCCTGCGTTGCCGGCCCACGCGACACCTCTGAGCGCTCTCAGTAATCCACGCGTGTGCAGGCCAGTCCGTGCTGGCTTGCGAGTAGCTCTCGCACGTTGCCTTCTCCATGTAGGTGGCCCGCTCCGATGCATAACAGCGTCCGTTGCGGCGCTTTGGAAAGCTCTGCGATCTGCGGCGTCCACGCGGCGTTTCGGCGCTGAAAAAGTGCAGACCGCATCGGCTCATCAATGCCGGCCCGTATGACCCGGTTCATCTTGTCGCCGCTGTTGCCGCGCCAGGCTCTGTAAAGCTGGCCCTGGATGCGCTTTGCCTCTTGATCCACCCGAAAGCGCTTCTCGATCGCTCCGAAGAGCGCCTCGGCGGGCACATCGTCAAAGACTCGAAGAAACTCTTTTGGCGTCTCAAGTTCACCAATCTGGTCAGGGGCGGCCGCCCACTTCGACATGACGGGCTCTACGCCTTCCTCAGCTCCCAGGCCGAGGGTGCCAAGGACCAGCCACATCGCAGGCAGATTCGTCTGAGCAATGGTGCCCAGCGCGTCGCTGTTCCACAGTTCCTCTGCTCGCGCTTGCAACTTGGCGGGCAGAACATTGCAGTGCGGCGAAGGCAGAGCAAGCAACTCGCGGCTCCGCGATGGTCGCATCTCAAACACCTGCCGCTCGCTCCAGTCGAAGACGCGGCGGGCGTATGGAACCCAAGCTTGTTGGCCACCCGGCACCGCGTGCATCGTGCCGAAAATCCGCGTTTGAGTGCCGTCGATCTGGTAAAGCATGGGGATTGTCCGAAGGGCCAATGAGTGGTCTCGCTGATCCTAACCAGTGGCGTCGTTTGACGGGAACTCTTCACGCAGCTCTGAACGTCAACACCTTCGCACCGTCGCGCAACTGGTCGAGGTGGTCGGCCCAGAGTTGCATCATCTCGCGCCGCTTTTCCACGAACTCCGCCCGATCGTAGGCGGCGCCGAGCGGCCCGCTCTTGCCGTGCGCGAGCTGCGCCTCGATCACCTCAGGCTGCACGTCCATCTTCTCGACCATGATCGTTCGCGCCATCGCGCGGAACCCGTGCGCGGTCATCTCGGTATTGTCGAATCCCATGCGCCGCAGCGCCGTGTTCACCGTGTTGTCGCTCATCGGCCGCTCGCCTGACAGCAGGGAGGGGAACACGTACTGGCCGTGCCCGGTGAGCGGCTCGAGATCGGTCAGCACCTCCAGCGCTTGCCTGGCGAGTGGCACCAGGTGCGGCCGGCCGTTTACCTTCAAGCGCTTGATCCGCTTCATGTCCGCCGCGGGGATTGACCAAATGGCGCGATCGAGGTCGACGTCGGCCCACCGCATCTGCCGGATGTTGCCCGGGCGTTGGAAGAGCAGGGCGGACAGCTGCAACGCCGCGCGGGTTGTGGGCTGGCCCGCGTATGCGGCGATCGCGCGCATGAGTTCGCCGGCTTGTAGCGGCTCCAGAACGGCGGCCATGTGCTTCACCTCGACGGGCACCAAGGCGCCGTTGAGGTCCGGCGCCGGGTTGCGTTCGCAGTGCCCTTCCTGGATGCCTTGTCGGAAGACCTGTCCCGACCACTGCCGCAGCGTGTGCGCTGTTTCGTTCGCGCCGCGCGCCTCGACGCGCTGGAGAACCTTCAGAAGCATCGGCGCCGTGATGCTGCCGATCGGCAGGCTGCCCAGCCAGGGAAAGGCATCCTTCTCCATGATCGACAGCCAGCGCGCGGAGTAGCGGGGGCTCCACGAGCCGGCCTTCGTCTTGTGGAACCTGCGGGCCACGGCCGAGAAGCTGGCGTCCGCGTGGCCCTTGCGCTCGAGCTTGTCGAGCTGGCGACGTTGGGCAGGATCGATGCCTTGCTGATGGATCTTGCGGGCATCGTCGCGTGCGGTGCGCGCGTCCTTCAGCGTGACCTCGGGATAGCTTCCGAGAGCGAGACGCTTCTCCTTGCCGTCGAATCGAAACTTCCAGAACCAGCGCTTGGAGGCGTTCGGTGCGACTTCCAGGTATAGCCCGCCGGCATCGGAGACACGCAGGCGCGCCTTGTCCCCAGGGCAGGTCGCCTTCTTGCAGCTTTGGTCGGTGAGCATGGGGAACAATCAAGGTTCTGGAGCCACAACTCTACCGCGTTCCCCCGTCTGTTCCCCCAGATGGCGCGGCTTGAAACGGCGGACGCCGAAGAACGTCGGGGGACTTTGCCCCCGGAGCGACGGGAAGAAGAAGGGATTCGGGGCAACGTCGCGCATCGGCGAAAGTTGCGTTGGCCTGCCCGGAGGGGATCGAACCCCCGACAACCTGCTTAGAAGGCAGGTGCTCTATCCAACTGAGCTACGGGCAGCAGGTGCAGGTCGAAAGGCGCTTGGCGCGCCGTCGCTGCGGCGCGGATTTTGCCATGCATGCCGTGGTGGGGCATGAAAGACAAAAGCCGGTGAGGACCTTGCAGTCTTCACCGGCTTTCACTTTTTCGATGGTCGGGGCGGTGGGATTCGAACTCACGACCCTCTGCTCCCAAAGCAGATGCGCTACCAGGCTGCGCTACGCCCCGACAAGCCTTCGATTCTAGCCTGACTTTTGGGGCGATTCGCAGAAGAGCGGCCGGTCAGCGCTTCGCGTACTGTGATTTACCGAAAAGAATGTCCCGTTCCTTGTCGCCGGTGAGCGGCTTGCGCAGGTCGGCCAGCACCTTGACGCCGCGCTGCACAGCGGGCCGCGCGGCGATGCCGTCGAACCATTGCTTCAGGTGCGGGTACTCGGTCAGCACGATGCCCTGGTTCTCCCAGCTGCGCAGCCACGGGAAGATGGCGATGTCGGCGATGGAGTAGTCCGGCCCGGCAATGAAGGCGCTCTGCGACAGGCGCCGGTCGATCACACCGTAGAGGCGCCTGGCCTCGTTGGTGTAGCGCTCGATGGCGTAGGGGAGTTTCTCGGGCGCGTAGAGGCGAAAGTGATGCGCCTGGCCGAGCATCGGGCCGACGCCGCCCATCTGGAACATCAGCCACTGCAGCACGTCGTAGCGGGCGCGGTCGCCCTCGGGCATGAAACGGCCGGTCTTGCCCGCCAGATACACCAAGATGGCGCCGGACTCGAAGAGCGAGATCGGCTGTCCGTCCGGCCCCTGCGGGTCGACGATGGCCGGGATCTTGTTGTTCGGGCTGATCGCCAAAAAGTCCGGGGCGAACTGGTCGCCCTTGCCGATGTTGACGGGGTGGGCCACGTAGGGGAGGCCGCATTCCTCCAGCATGATGTGGACCTTGTGGCCGTTGGGGGTGGGCCAGGAGTAGACGTCGATCGGTGCTTGGGGCATGTCGTTTTTACCGGCGATGGAAGGGGGCCGCCAGCATATACGCGGCACGGTTTTCTCGCAGGGCCGCGTGGCCGGCCGGCCTCAGGTACCGCTCAGGGCGGCCGCGTTGGTGGCGGCGAGGTGCTGGTGGATCTGCGCGACCACGGCCGCGCCTTCGCCGATGGCGCCGCCCACCCGCTTGACCGAGCCCGAGCGCACGTCGCCGACCGCGAAGACGCCGGGCACGCTCGATTCGAGCGGCGCCGCCGGCCGCGCCGGGAATCCCCCGCTGGCCGCCGCACCCGTCAGCACGAAGCCGTTGCGGTCGGTCGCTACCTCGCAGCCGGCCAGCCAGCCGGTCTCGGGCTCGGCGCCGACGAACAGGAAGATGTTGCGCGCCGGGCAGTCGTATTCCTCCTTGGTGCGGCGGTGGCGCCAGGTGGCGCCCTCCAGTCCGGTTGTGACCGGGTCGCCGCGCAGTGTCACCAGTTCGGTGTAGGGATGCAGTTCGATGTTCGGCGTGGCCTCGATGCGGTCGATGAGGTAGCGCGACATGCTGGCCGCCAACGATGGCCCGCGCACCAGCACGTTGACCTTGGCGGCGTGTTGCGACAGGAACACCGCCGCCTGCCCGGCCGAGTTGCCGCCGCCGACCAGCGCCACCTCTTGCTTGGCGCAGGTGCGCGCCTCCAGGGCCGACGCCCAGTACCAGATGCCGCGGCCCTCGAACTCGCGCAGGCGCGGCACGTCGGGCCGCCGGTAGCGCGCGCCGCTGGCGATCACGATGGTGCGCCCGCGCAGGCGGCGGCCATCGGCCAGCTGGATCGACATCTCGCCTCGGGCCGCGCCGCTGCAGTCGAGCGAAGCGACTTCCGACGGGATCAGCATCTCGACGCCGAACTTCTGCGCCTGCACGTAAGCCCTTCCGGCCAGCGCGCCGCCGGAGATGCCGGTCGGGAAGCCTAGGTAGTTCTCGATGCGCGCGCTGGCACCGGCCTGGCCGCCGTAGGAGCGGCAGTCCAGCACGATGACGCGCAGCCCCTCGGACGCGGCGTACACGGCGGTGGCCAGCCCGGCTGGGCCGGCACCGACGACCACCACGTCGAACAGGTCGTCGTGCGCCACGCTGTCGATCATGCCGAGGCAGCGGGCCAGCGCGTCTTCGCTCGGGTTCATCAGCACCGAGCCGTTGGGGCAGGCGACCAGCAAGGTTGCTTCGCCGTACTGCTCGAGCAGCGCGGCGGCGTCGGCTTCCAGGGTCGAATCGACCACCTGGTACGGGTGGCCGTTGCGCGTGAGAAAGTTCTGCAGGCGCCGCACGTCGGCCGTGTCGGGCGGTCCGATCAGCACGGGGCCGCTGGCACCGGATTCGATCAACGCCACGCGCCGCAGGATCAGCGCCCGCACCAGGCGCTCGCCCAGGTCGGCCTCCGCGATGATCAGCGCGCGCAGTTGCTCGGGCGGGATCAGCAGCGCCTCGACGTCGGTGTCGGCATGGCCGTCGACCAGCGACGGCCGCCCGGAGAGCTGGGCGATCTCCGCCATGAATTGCCCCGGGCCTTGCCGCCCGATCGGCACGGTGTGGCCGAGCCCGTCGCGCTGGGTGATCTCTACATGACCGTCGAGCAGCACGAACATGCCCAGCCCCGGCTCGCCAGCCCTGAACATGCAGTCGCCCTGCGCGTAGCGCCTGACGGTGCCGAAGCGGCGCATGCGGTCGATATCGGCGTGCGACAGCACGGGGAACATCTGATGGCGTCGGGTCTCGACTTCCACTCTCACTTCGTCGGCCATGGCAGCTCCTGTCGGATTGAACGGCATTAGACAACCGGATGGCACCGTCACGTAACTGCCATCGGAGAGACACGGCACTTTCATTCGGGGCCTTGAGACTCCCCGGAACGAAGAAGGGTCCCCATGCAAGAACTGCCCAATCCGATGTTCCCTCTGTCCCAACTGGGCGCGCGCCCGGCATTCTGGCGAGCCCCCCCGGCGACCCGCCTGCCGACCCCGGTGCCCGCAGCGCCGGTCGCCGTGGAAGCACCGAAGCCGGCAGGGCAGGGCATCACCGTGAGCTGGGCCCGCCACCAGGATGACGTGCGCGCCGCCCAGCGCCTGCGCTACGAGGTGTTCGCCGGCGAGATGGGCGCGCGCCTGACCACCACGCTCGAAGGCCACGACATCGACCTGTTCGACGATTTCTGCGAACACCTGCTGGTGCGCGAGGAAGAAACGAACCAGGTGATCGGCACCTACCGCGTGCTGACGCCGGCGCAGGCCCGCCGCATCGGCAGCACCTACAGCGACACCGAATTCGACCTGACCCGCCTGCGCGACCTGCGCGAGCGCATGGTCGAGCTCGGCCGCAGCTGCGTGCACCGCGACCACCGCCAGGGCGGCGTGATTTTGGCGCTGTGGGGCGCGCTGGCCGGCTTCATGCACCGCAACCGGCTCGACACGATGATCGGCTGCGCCAGCATCCCGATGCAGCACAACGGCGTGAACGGTGGCGACGCGGCGGCCAGCATCTGGCGCCAGCTGTCGACCACGCACATGGCGCCGATCCAGTACCAGGTGCAGCCGCGGCTGCCGCTGCCGGTGGAGCGGCTGAACGGCGACCTGGTCGTCGAGCCGCCCGCGCTGATCAAGGGCTATCTGCGCCTGGGCGCCAAGGTGCTGGGCGCTCCCGCCTGGGACCCGGACTTCAACACCGCCGACCTGCCGATGCTCATGCGCATCGATGATCTGCCGCCGCGCTACCGCAAGCATTTCCTGGGCAACTGAGGGTGTGTGACGGCCGCATGTGACGCCGTCACAAAAATGTCATGAGGGTCATCGACACTGTCATATTTCCGCAGACAGCGCCGTTCGGCCCCCTTGCGACAGAATCTTTGACCATGCAGCCTTTCACGGCCCCGCCTTCGGCCGACGCGCCATCCGCCCCCGAGGCGCCTTCCGCGCCCACCCTGACGCTGCTCGACCGCGACCACAGCATCCTGGCGTTCAACCAGCGCGTGCTCGACTGGGCCAAGCGTCCTGAAGTGCCGCTGATCGAGCGGCTTCGCTACCTGTGCATCGTCTCGTCCAACCTCGATGAGTTCTTCGAGGTGCGGGCCGCGCCGCATCTGATCGCCGCCAGCCTGGGCGAAGCCAAGGGCAACGAAACCGTCGCTTCCTTCGAGCGCCTGGCCGAGGCCGCGCATGCGCTGGTCGACACGCAGTACGCGCTCTACAACGACGAGCTGATGCCGGCCTTCGCGACGCACGGGGTGCAGATCGTCTCGCACGGCGAGCGCAACCCGGCGCAGCGCAAATGGGTGCACGACTACTTCGAGCGCGAGGTTCGGCCGCTGCTGATTCCGGTGGGGCTCGATCCGTCGCACCCGTTCCCGCAGGTGGCGAACAAGTCGCTCAACTTCATCGTACGGCTGGCCGGCAAGGACGCCTTCGGCCGCGAGAACCCGATCGCCATCGTGAAGGTGCCGCGCGTGCTGCCGCGCATCATCCGCATGCCGGCCAAGGTGTCGGACGGCCAGACGCTGTTCGTGGCGCTGTCGAGCGTGGTGCGCGCGCACCTGTCGAACATGTTCCCCGGCCGCGAGGTGGGTGACTTCTCGCAGTTCCGCGTCACGCGCCATTCCGACTTGGCGGTGGACGAGGAAGACGTCAAGAACCTGCGCACCGCGCTGCGTCAGGGCCTGGAGCACCGTCACTATGGCCAGGCCGTGCGGCTCGAGGTGTCGGCCAGCTGCGCCGAATCGCTCGCCAGCTTTCTGCTCGCGCAGTTCAACCTGCCGCCGCAGTCGCTCTACCGGGTACACGGGCCGGTCAACCTGGCGCGG
>CALRYR010000200.1:0-7424 GCA_943372425.1 Variovorax sp. YR752
GCCCGCCCGCGCCTTGCCAGATGCCGCCCTCGATGTGTGGCGCCTCGATGAGCACCAGTTGCAGCAGCACCTGCAACAGGTCGAGCTGCGGCGTGGCCGGCGCCGGGTCGGGCACCGACTTGGCATAGCGCGCGGCAATGGCACGGCACGACTGCTCGGCCTGGGCGCGGCCGGCTGCGACCTGCGCGCCCGCGCTGCTGCGGTAGAGCGTGACCATCATCGCGCCGAGCCCCACGCAGATGGCGAACAGCAGCACCCAGAAGAAGACGAGCTGGCCACGGAGCGATTTCATCGGCCGTACTCTATATGCGCGGGCCAACGGCACATTGCAGGACACCGGCGCCTCGCTGCGCAGACCCTCGCCCCGATCGACGGGCACAAAAAAGGCCGGCAGCGTGGTGCTGCCGGCCCTCAGGAACGACCCGTCGACGGACGGAGGTCAGAACGGAATATCGTCGTCCATGTCGTCGAAGCCCGACGACGACTTGGCAGGTGCCGGGGCCGGACGTGCGGCCGGTGCGCGCGGTGCTGCAGCCGGGGGACGCGAGTAACCGCCACCGCCACCACCACCCTGCGAATAACCGCCGTCGTCATCACCACCGCCCGACGGACCGCCCATGCCCTGGCGGCTGCCCAGCATCTGCATCTGGTCGACGCGGATGTCGGTGGCGTACTTCTCGACGCCGTCCTTGTCCTGGTACTTGCGGGTGCGGATCTGGCCTTCGACGTAGATCTGCGAGCCCTTGCGCAGGTACTGCGCGGCGATCTCGGCGAGGCGGCCGTTGAACACGAGGCGGTGCCACTCGGTCGCCTCCTTCATCTCGCCGCTGGCCTTGTCCTTCCATTTGTCGGTGGTGGCCAGCGTCACGTTGCAGATCTGGTCGCCGCTCGGGAAGGTTCTGGTTTCTGGGTCGCGGCCGAGGTTGCCGACGAGGATGACTTTGTTGACCGATGCCATGTGCACTGCCCCTGATGAAGGAATGAAAGGGAAGGAAAAAGAGAACCGGTGATTATCCACGCCGCGCGGCGACCGGGGCGCAGGCTGCGCGGAACGTTCAGAATCGATGCGGTGAACCACGAACCCGATTTCTTCCAGAACCTGCGCGCCGAACTCTCCAGCTTCCGCCTCTGGGTCGACCGCGCGATCGTGCTGGGCTATGCGGTGGCGGCCGGGCTGTTCGTGGTCGGCTTCACGATGGCGAGCGAATGGGCGTTCTCGCTGTTCCAGTCGCTGTACGGCAGCCACCCATGGGCCGTGCTGGTCTGGACGCCGGCGCTCACCGCCGCCATCGTTTGGGCCACGCGCCGGTGGTTTCCCGGCGCCTCGGGCTCGGGCATCCCGCAGATCAAGGCGGCGCTCGACCCCGAACTGCCGCCCGAGAAGCGCGGCCTGTTCGCCTCGCTGCGCCTGACCGTCGCCAAGATCGGCCTGGGCGCGGCGGGCTTCCTCGCCGGCCTGTCGATCGGCCGCGAAGGCCCGTCCGTGCAGGTGGCCGCCGGCGTAATGCAGCACGCCAAGCGCTGGCTGTCGCCGCAGAGCACCATCGACATGCGCTCGCTGCTGGTGGCCGGCGGCGCGGCCGGCATCGCGGCCGCCTTCAACGCACCGCTGGCCGGCGTGGTGTTCGCCATCGAGGAGCTGAGCGGCCGGTTGGAGGCACGCGCCAGCGGGGTGATCATCACCGGCATCGTGCTGGCCGGCCTGGTCGCGGTGTCGGCCTTCGGCAACCTGAGCTACTTCGGCGTGATCCGCGTGCCGCCCATCGGCTGGAACCTGCTCGGCCCCGGCCTGGGCGTCGCGCTCGCCAGCGGCGTGGCGGGCGGGCTCTTCTCGCGCCTGATGATCGCGTCGCTCACAGGCGCGCCGCAGCGCCTGAACCACTGGCGCGCGCGCTGGCCGGTGCGCTTCGCGGCCGTCGGCGGCCTGGTGATCGCCGTGATCGGCCTGGTCACCGGTGGCGTGACCTTCGGCGCCGGCTCCGAGGCGGTCAAGCAGATGCTGGCGGGCCACGACGAGTTGACGCCGCTCTACACGCTGCTGAAGTTCATCGTCACCTGGCTCTCGGCCTGGGTGGGCGTGCCGGGCGGCATCTTCGCGCCGTCGCTGTCGATCGGCGCGGGCATCGGCGACGGCATTGCGCAACTGGCGGGCGCCGACCTCGGCCCAGCGCTGATCGCCATGGGCATGGCCGGCTTCCTGGCCGCGGTGACGCAGGCGCCGCTGACCGCCTTCATCATCGTGATGGAGATGGTCGACGGCCATTCGATGGTGCTCAGCCTGATGGCCAGCGCCATGCTGGCGAGCCTGGTGTCGCGCATGATCAGCCGGCCGCTGTACGAAGCGCTGGCCGAGCACATGGTGGGCGCGGCCACCGCGCGAGCACCGCAAAAGCCCGCGCCCGACGAAGTGCACCCGCCGCCCACCCTGCCCTGAAACACACGGGCGTCTATCATGCTCGGTTGCCCCGAACGGACCGCCCCCAGTGAATTCGCCCACCGATGACGCCTACCTCGGCGCCGTGCTCGCGCAGCAGCGCATCAGCATCCGAGGCGCGCGCACGCACAACCTGAAGAACGTCGACCTCGACATTCCGCGCAACAAGCTGGTGGTGATCACCGGTCTGTCGGGCTCGGGCAAGTCGAGCCTCGCCTTCGACACGCTCTACGCCGAGGGCCAGCGCCGCTACGTCGAGAGCCTGTCGGCCTATGCGCGGCAGTTCCTGCAGCTGATGGACAAGCCCGACGTCGACGTGATCGAGGGCCTCTCCCCCGCGATCAGCATCGAGCAGAAAGCGACCAGCCACAACCCGCGCTCGACCGTGGGCACCGTCACCGAGATCCACGACTACCTGCGCCTGCTGTACGCGCGCGCCGGCACGCCCTTCTGTCCCGAGCACCAGCTGCCGCTGCAGGCGCAGACCGTCTCGCAGATGGTCGACGCAACGCTCGCCATCCCCGACGAGCCGCGCCTGATGATCCTTGCGCCGGTGGCGCGCGAGAAGAAGGGCGAATTCCTCGAACTGTTCACCGAGATGCAGGCCGCCGGCTACGTGCGCTTTCGCGTCGACGGGCAGACCTACGAATACAACGACCTGCCCAAGCTCAAGAAGACCGAGAAGCACGACATCGACGTGGTGATCGACCGGCTGCGCGCGCGGCCCGACATGCAGCAGCGCCTGGCCGAGAGCTTCGAGGCCGCGCTGCGCCTGGCCGACGGCCGCGCCATCGCGATGGAGATGGGCGACGAGGGCGCGAACGGCAAGGAACACCTCTTCAACGCCAAGTTCGCCTGCCCGATCTGCCACTACTCGCTGGCCGAGCTGGAGCCGCGCCTCTTTTCCTTCAACTCGCCGGTCGGCGCCTGCCCGAGCTGCGACGGCCTGGGTCATCGCGAGTTCTTCGACCCGGCGCGCGTGGTCGGCTTCCCGTCGCTGTCGCTCGCCAGCGGCGCCATCAAGGGCTGGGACCGGCGCAACGGCTACTACTTCAGCATGGTCGAGTGCCTGGCGAAGCACTACCAGTTCAACGTCGACGCGCCCTTCGAGTCGCTCACGCCCGAGGTGCAGACCGCGCTGCTGCAGGGCTCCGGCGAGGAGGAGATCAAGTTCAGCTACACGATGGAATCCGGCGCCTCGGCCGGCAAGAAGCTGACGAAGAAGCATCCGTTCGAAGGGATCATCCCGAACATGGAGCGGCGCTACCGCGAGACCGACTCCACGCTGGTCCGTGAAGACCTGGCCCGCTACCGCAACATGCAGCCCTGCCCCGACTGCGGCGGCTCCCGGCTGCGCATCGAGGCGCGCAACGTGTTCCTGGTGGACGAGACTGTGCAGGCCGACGGCAGCATGCCGCAACGCCAGGCGATCTATGAAGTCAGCCACCTGACGTTGCGCGACAGCCTCGCCTACTTCAGGAACCTCAAGCTGCGCGGCGCCAAGGCCGACATCGCCGACAAGGTGGTGCGCGAGATCGGCCTGCGGCTGCAGTTCCTCAACGACGTCGGCCTGAACTACCTGAGCCTCGACCGCAGCGCCGAGACGCTGTCGGGTGGCGAGTCGCAGCGCATCCGGCTCGCGTCGCAGATCGGCTCGGGCCTGACCGGTGTGATGTACGTGCTCGACGAGCCGAGCATCGGCCTGCACCAGCGCGACAACGACCGGCTCATCGGCACACTCAAGCACCTGCGCAACATCGGCAACAGCGTGATCGTGGTCGAACACGACGAAGACATGATCGCCGCGGCCGACCACGTGATCGACATGGGCCCCGGCGCCGGCGTGCACGGCGGCCGCGTGATGGCCGAGGGCACCTACGAAGAGGTCAAGGCCAACCCGAACTCGCTGACCGGCCAGTATCTGTCGGGCGCGAAGAAGATCGAGGTGCCAAAGCACCGCACCGCGTGGCTGCCGGTGGTCGCCAAGCCGGCCTTCAACGAAGGCAAGAAGGCATCGCGCTTTCCGCAGAGCCCCGCGGCCGAACGCCGCGCCGCGCGCGAAGCGGCGCACCTCGCCACGCAGACCGACCTGCAGGAAATCCGTGTGGTCGGCGCGAGCGGCAACAACCTGAAGAACGTGAGCGTCGCGTTCCCGGTCGGCCTCTTGACCTGCGTGACCGGTGTGTCAGGCTCGGGCAAGTCCACGCTGGTGAACGACACGCTCTACAGCGCCGTCGCACGCACGCTCTACCGGGCGCATGACGAGCCGGCCGAGCACGAGGCCATCGAAGGCATCGAGTACTTCGACAAGGTCATCAACGTCGACCAGAGCCCCATCGGCCGCACGCCGTGCAGCAACCCAGCCACCTACACCGGCCTGTTCACGCCCATCCGCGAGCTGATGGCCGAGACCAACACCGCGCGCGAGCGCGGCTACGGCCCGGGGCGCTTCAGCTTCAACGTGGCCGGCGGCCGCTGCGAGGCCTGCCAGGGCGACGGCGTGGTCAAGGTCGAGATGCACTTTCTGCCCGATGTCTACGTGCCCTGCGAGGTCTGCCACGGCCAGCGCTACAACCGCGAGACGCTCGAGGTCCAGTACAAGGGCAAGAACATCGCGCAGATCCTCGAGATGACAGTCGAGGCCGCGCATGAGTTCCTGAAGGCGGTGCCGACCATCGAGCGCAAGCTGCACACGCTGCTCGACGTGGGCCTGAGCTACATCAAGCTGGGTCAGGCCGCGACGACGCTCTCGGGCGGCGAGGCGCAACGCGTGAAGCTGGCGCTGGAGCTGAGCAAGCGCGACACCGGCCGCACGCTCTACATCCTCGACGAGCCGACCACCGGCCTGCACTTCGCCGACATCGAGCTGTTGCTGCGGGTGCTGCACCAGCTGCGCGACGCGGGCAACACCATCGTCGTGATCGAACACAACCTCGACGTCATCAAGACCGCCGACTGGCTCATCGACATGGGGCCGGAGGGCGGTGCCGGCGGCGGCATGGTGGTGGGCGAAGGGACGCCGGAAGACATCGCGGCGAATGAGGCGAGCCACACGGGGAAGTACCTGAAGCGGCTGCTGTAAGCGCCAGAATGATGCGCACCGCCTGAGTGCGACCGGCCGGCGACGCACCAGAACGAAAGCGCGGCGGCCGCCACTGGCCCCAAACGCAGCGCTTCGCTGGCACTTACCGGGCGCGGGGCTTGCCTGCACAGTCGACATCGGCGCGGCATCGTTGGAGATGCTGCATTCCAGATGTCGATCTCAGGAGCTCCCATGAAATTCATCCCGTGTCTGTCGGTGGCCTTCGCGGCCTGCGTGTTGAGCGGTGCGGCCGCGGCGCAAACCAAGGAACTGACCTTCGCCCACCAGGACATGCTGGTGCCGCTGCGCCTGGTCATGGAATCGGGCGAGGTCGAGAAGGCCACGGGCTACAAGATCAACTGGCGCATGTTCGCGGGCGGCGGCGACGTGATCCGCGCGATGGCCTCGGGCGACGTGCAGATGGGCGAAGCCGGCTCCAGCCCGCTGACCGCCGCGGCCAGCCAGGGCCAGGACATCCAGCTGTTCTGGATCTCCGCCGACATCGCCGACGCCGAGGCGCTGGTGGCGCGCAACGGCAGCAACATCACCAGCCTGAAGGACCTGAAGGGCAAGAAGGTGGCGACGCCTTTCGTGTCGACCGCGCACTACCAGCTGATGGCCGCGATGAAGATGGACGGCGTGGCTGGCCGCGACGTCAATGTGATGAACATGCGCCCGCCGGAGATCGCCGCCGCCTGGGAGCGCGGCGACATCGACGCCACCTTCATCTGGGACCCGGTGCTGTCGAAGGTCAAGACCAACGGCAAGGTGATCGCCACGTCCGGCAGCATCGGCAAGAAGGGGGCACCGACCTTCGAAGGCATCATCGTCAACAAGCAGTGGGCTGCTGCCAACGAGCCCTTCATGGTCGCTTTCGTGAAGGCGCTGAACCGCGCCAACGACGAGTACAAGGCCTCGGGCAAGCGCTGGACGGCCGACTCGGCGCAGACCAAGGCGATGTCCAAGTGGACCAAGGCCAACCCGGCCGACGTCGGCCCGGCCATGGCGCTGTACACCTTCCCCACGATGGCTGAGCAGGTGTCGCCCGCATGGCTGGGCGGCGGCGCGGCCAAGGCGATGGCGAACACCGCGGCCTTCCTGAAGGAGCAGGGCCGCGTGCAGGAGGTCAAGCCCGACTACAGCGCGTTCGTGACGACCGCGTATGTGCAGAAGGCCATGGCGAAGTAACGCGCAATCAAGGCCCCCCATGCCCACGCTCGACATCCGCGACCTCGAGGTCCACTACGCCGTCAAGGGCGGCTCGCTGCAGGCACTGGCGCCTGTGAACCTGAAGATGCACGATGGCGACTTCGTCGTCGCGCTCGGCGCATCGGGCTGCGGCAAGAGCACGCTGCTCAACTGCATCGCCGGCTTTCTGCCGCCGTCGAGCGGCGAGATCCTGCTCAACGGCACACCCATCGTCGGCCCTGGCGCCGACCGCGGCGTGGTCTTCCAGAAGCACGCGCTGATGCCGTGGCTCAACGTGCGCGACAACGTGGCGCTGGGCCTGCGGCTCGCCGGCATGGACAAGCCCACGCGCGACGCGGTCGCCGAACAGAAGCTCGCGCTGGTCGGCCTGGAGAAGTACGCCGATCGCGCGGTGTACGAGCTGTCGGGCGGCATGCAGCAGCGCGTGGGCATCGCCCGTGCACTCGCCAGCGACCCGGCCGTGCTGCTGATGGACGAGCCCATGGGTGCGCTCGACGCCTTCACGCGCGAGACGGTGCAGGAGATTCTTCTGCACGCCTGGCAGCAGTCGAACAAGATGGTCTTCTTCATCACGCACTCGGTCGAAGAGGCGCTGTTCCTTGGCACGCGGCTGATCGTGATGAGCCCCAGCCCCGGGCGCATCTCGCACGTCTACGACGACGTGCCCTTCTCGCGCCAGTTCCTCGCGCACGGCGACGC
>CALRYR010000201.1:0-7404 GCA_943372425.1 Variovorax sp. YR752
AATCTGATGGAGCGCTGCCATGTGCTCGTGCGGCATCGGGTGATCGACGTAGGCGACCTCGGCCTCGACACCGCGGTCGCCCCACCGTCGCGCGTACCGTCGGACGCCGGTCTGCCCGCCGCCTGGCTCAACGGCGAACTGCCGGCTGCGGTCGAACGGCTGGAGCGCCTGCTGATCGCGCATGCGCTCGCGCAGACGCAGGGCAACCGCGCAGAGACGGCGCGGCGGCTCGGCATCCACCGGCAGCTGCTCTACAAGAAGATGGCGCAATACGGCCTGGACTGAAGCGTCCAAGTAGGATCGACGCATGGAATCTGTCGACGCTGCCACCTTTGACGAGGCGTACTACGCCCGCTACTACTTCGACAAGAAGACCAAGGTGGCCGACCCGCAGCACGTCGAGCGGCTCGGCGCCTTCGTGAGTTCGTACCTCAAGTACCTCCGCGTTCCCGTCCGCCGCGTGCTCGACGTCGGCTGCGGCGTGGGCCTCTGGCGCGACATCGTCGCCAAGCACTTCCCGCAGGCGAGCTATCACGGCGTCGAGGTCAGCGAATACCTGTGCCGTCGCTACGGCTGGGAGCGCGGCTCGGTGGTCGACTACCGAGCCCACGAGCCCTTCGACTTCGTCATCTGCCAGGGCGTGCTGGCCTATCTGAACCCGGTCGACCTGAAGCAAGCCCTGCGCAACCTCGGCACCTTGAGCCGCGGCGCGCTCTACCTCGAGGCGGTGACGCTCGAAGACTACGAGAACGACATCGTCGACGAGGGCCTGACCGACCCGCTGCTGTTCCGGCACCGCGCCGAGCTCTATCGCCGCGGGCTCTCGCGAAAGTTTCAGGCCCTGGGTGGTGGGATGTGGCTGAGCCGGCGGGCGGATGTGCCGCTCTTTGCGCTGGAAGGCGCGGGCGACTGATGAGATGCGCCCCGCCATCTACTACGCGTTGATGCTCCTGCTCGGATTTGCCTGGTACAAGTTCGGGCAGAACTTGCTCAGGAAAGGGTATCGCGACGAGAGCGGTGAACGCACCGGAGGAATCGTCGGCCCAGTGGGATTCATCGTGACGGCTGCCCTGACGTGCTACCTCTTGTTTGCCTTCTTGCGCGCGCTGGTTCGAAGTGAAGTCTCTTGCTTGGGCAAAGGGTGCAAGACGCAGGTCTACACCTTGGCGGCCCATGCGGGCGACTACTGGGCAAACATGTTCTACATGGCGTGGTTGGTGCTGGCCCTCGGCTATGCGCTGTATGTGACGTTCAAGATCTGGTTTCGTGCGTAGCTGATACGCCGACGTCCCCTCCTTGAGGATGCGAGTCGGTGGAGCGGCTCACTGCTTCCCAACGGTCCAGCGCTTCTTGCATGGCGTTCAACTTGCCGCGCACGAGTTCCAGCGAGTCGCTGCCGAGCAGCAGATGCGTGGGCGGCTTATCGGCCGCGGTGGCGATTTGCAGCATGACGGCGGCGGCCTTGATCGGGTCGCCGAGCTGCTGGCCGCTGACCGATTGACGACGCGCTCTCACCGGGTCGAACAGGTCGTCATAGTCGCCGATGCTGCGCGGTGCACGCACCATCGAACGCCCGGCCCAGTCCGTGCGGAATGACCCCGGCGCGACGGCCGTCACGTCGATGCCCAGTGCGGCCACCTCCCTTCCAAGCGCTTCGGAGATACCCTCCAGCGCGAACTTGCTGCCGCAGTAGTAGGCAATCCCGGGCATGGTGATGAAGCCACCCATCGAGGTGATGTTGAGGATTCGCCCGCTTCGACGTGCACGCATGAAGGGAAGGAAGGCCTTGATGACCGCCACGGCGCCGAAGACGTTGACCTCGAACTGTCGCCGCATGTCCTCGAGCGGGCTCTCTTCCAGGATTCCTTCGTGTCCGTAGCCTGCGTTGTTGACGACAACGTCCACGGAGGCGATTGTCTTTTCCACTTCAAGCGCGACTCGCTCGACGGACGCGTGGTCCGTCACGTCAAGCTGCCGGGCAATGGCGAGGCCAGGATGCATGGCCTCGAATGCCGATGCGTCTTCTGCGCTGCGCACCGTGCCGATGACGCGGTGCCCGGCGTCCAGTGCAGCCTGCGAAAGGGCGCGACCGAAGCCACTGCTGACGCCGGTGATGAAGAAGGTCTTGACGGGTGTGTTGCGCATGTTGATTCCTGAATCGGGGAAGCCAAATGCTAGGCAACCACGGTGCATCCGGAAATGACCTACGCTATCCGGTCATTGCCTATTTCTCCACCATGACGAACTCCTCTTCCAGGCGCCACATGGCCGGGCTGCTGTCCAGTCTGGCGCGAGACGAGGGCTACACCTTGAGTCCCCTGCCAGGCGTTCGCTGGCTGCGCAGCAACCGGCCGCTGGGAATCACGCCAGTGCTGTACGAGCCGGGCATCGTCATCGTCTGCCAGGGCCGCAAGCGTGGTTGGCTGGGCGACCAGGCGTTCGTCTACGACGAGCAGCACGTCCTGGCGGTGGCGGTGCCTGTCCCGTTCGTCATGCAGACGGAAGCCAGTCCTGAACGGCCCTTGCTGGCAATCTACTTGCGACTGGACCTGCAACTGGCGACCGAGATCGCCCTGCGGGTTGATGCTCAGGCGCCGCATGCAACCCCGGTGCGTCCCTCGAGCCTGGTGTCTTCACCGATGGATGACGGCCTGGCCGACGCAGTGGTCCGCCTTCTGCAGGCCATGCACAGTCCGCTGGAAGCCGAGGTGCTTGGCCCGTCCATCCTGCGTGAAATCTACTTCCGCGTGTTGACCGGTGACCAGGGCGACACGCTGCGAGCCGCGCTTGCAGCGCGTGGGCGCTTCGGTCAAATAGGCCGTGCCATCCAGCGTGTTCATCGCGACCACGCCAACCCGCTGACCGTGGCGATGCTCGCACGCGAAGCCGGACTGGGGCCAGCGGCCTTCCACAACCATTTCAAGGCCGTGACCTGCGCGTCGCCAATGCAGTACTTGAAATCCATCCGGCTGCATCAGGGCCGACTCCTGATGATGCGGCGAGGCATGACGGCTGCTGCCGCCGCGTCGGCCGTGGGCTATGAGAGCCCCTCGCAATTCAGCCGGGAGTTCAAGCGCCTGTTCGGGCTCCCGCCGCAAGCGGAAGTGGAACGAATCAAGAACGCCTTCGCCTTGCCTCCGCTACCGCAAGGCGACTACGTCAGTTCGCACTAGCGCGATACGAGAACGACTCAAGGGACAGCAGCCACGCGTTCATCTGCGAGCGACTACAGTCGGCGAGAGCGGACTTCCACCCCCACGCCAGATTTTTACTCGTGACATCCATTGTTCACCTCGTCGGTCCTGGCGGCGCTGGCAAGACTGCCGCGGGCCCGCTCTTGGCTCAGCGGCCCGGTTGGCAATTCGTCGACCTCGATGAGCGCTTCATGTCACGCGAAGGGTCGGCGAAACTGCGGGCGCCCTGGTTGCCTCGCGAGGGGCGCCGCGAGCACGGCACCCAACCTGCAGGAGATCGGCCATGAGCATTTCCGAACGTGTAGCTGATGCCTTCGAATGGGTTCATCTAGGACTCTGGGGTGCCTTCGCAGGCATCACCTTTGGAATGGCATTCGGCTGGGTTGTCGGGGTTTGCGTCGCAGGCGGATTCTTGGTCATCTGTGCCCTGGTCGCTCGCGGCATGAAGGCCGTCGCCTCCAAGTCGCTCCAAACTTCCGTTCCGCAGCGGCGGTTTCCAAAGCGGAACGTGCCTTGAGACCGATGCCCGAGCCAGCCTCGGCCCATCGCTGAAGTTAACCTGCAGCCCACAGAGGCGTCGAAGGCTGGTGGAGCCCTTCACAATCAAGAGCTGTCCCCTGCTTGTTCGAGATGCCCACCTTTCGTCATGGATAAATTCTTGCTGCAACAGCAGGTGCTGGAACGGCTCGCCGAAGACCTGCTGCAAGCCGAAAAAGCAGCGCGGGCAGCGCATGAAACGGCGACTCACGAAGAAAACATCGCCGAAAACAAATACGACACATTGGGACTCGAAGCCGCCTACCTGGCCACTGGCCAAGCTCGGCGCGCCGACGCCATCCGTCAAGCAATGGCCAATTGGCGCCAGTTCCGCCCGCGTCCCTACGACGCCAGCAAAGGGATACAGCTCGGCGCGCTGGTCTGCCTTGTCGATTCCGATGACAGGCAGCAACAGCTCTTTCTCGGTCCAGATGGGGGCAGCATGAAGTTGCTCAGCGGCGCTCAGCTCGTTCAGGTCATCAGCAGTGACGCACCTTTGGGCAGGGCCATGCTGGGCAAATGCGAGGGTGACGAGGTGTCCATACAGGTCGCTCCCATCCGACAGCAGTTTGAGGTGCTGCGGGTTCACTAAACCGCAAGCAACCGCAGCAAAGCGGACGCCCGAGAGGCGAACAAGCGAAGGCAGTTTTCGTGCACGAACCTCGCCAGCGCTGCACGGTGTACAGACTGCCTCCCGAGCAGCGGAATGAATGAAGACGTCCTCAAACCGGACACCCTGTCCCGATCGCATCCACCTTCAATGCCTCCGGCACACGCAAGTCGTTGATTTCAAAGGGGTCGCATCCTGGCACGGTCCGTGAGACAGAAGAAGCCTCACTGTCACACACGGAGCACTGTCATGTCATTCCAACCCCGCCTTGCGGCCCTCGCCGCACTCCTGCTGATCGGCACCGCCGTGATGGCGCAACAGGCGCCACCACCGCCGCCTTCGGTCCAGGCACCGATGCCGGTCGGCCCGGCCGCCCGCCCCCTGCCACCCGGAGGCGCCGACGCGGAAGCCGCCGGCAGCATCACGCTCAACGGCCGTGTGCAGCAGTGGCTGCTCAACCCGAATGGCGAGATCGATGGCCTGCTGCTGGCCGACGGCACGCAGGTGGCGTTTCCGCCGCACCTGTCGGCCAGCGTGCAGCAGGCGATGAAGCCCGGCGATGCGGTGCAGGTCATCGGTTGGCGCACGCCGGGCGCACCGGTACTGCGTGCCGCGAGCCTCAGCGCGAACGGCCGCAGCGTGGTCGACCAGCCGCCGGCCATCGGCAGCGCACCGCCTGCGCCGCGCGACCCCGGCGCGCTGACGGCCATGAGCGCCAGCGGCCGCGTGGCACGTCCGCTGTACACCGCCCGCGGTGACGTCAACGGCGTGCTGCTCGACAACGGCAGCATCGTCCGCTTCCCGCCGCACGTTGGCGCCGAACTCGCGACCACGCTGCAGTCGGGCAGCACGCTCCATGCGAAGGGCTGGGGCAGCCGCGGCCCGCAGGGCACCGCCATGGAGGCGACGGCGATGGGCCCGACGGCCGACGGCATGCGCGAACTGTTCGCCGGGCCCGGCATGGCACCGCCGCCCGGCCCGCGGGGTCCGGCCGAACGCGGCCCCCGTGGCCGCCCGCTGCCGCCTGGCGTCGATCGCCCGGTGCCGCCGCCCCCCGCGTCCTGATCTCCTGCTGTCACACCACCTCTCCCTGTTCGTCCTCATTCAAGAAAGCACTGTCATGCCCCATCCCCACCATGAAATCGACGTCTGGTCCGTCGAAGGTTCCTTCCAGCACCTGATCTACAGCCCCAAGGGCGCGATCGAAGGCGTGCTGATCGACACCGACGGCGTGCCAACCCAGTTCGTCACCGAGCCGCAGGACCCGCTCGTCGTCGAACTCCTCGCCGGCCTGCGCCCCGGCCAGGCCGTCGTGATCGAAGGCACCGAAGCGCCCGCTTCGCCCAAGGGCGAGGCGCCCCACACGGTGTACCGCTTCGAACGGCTCGCCAGCGTCGACGGCCAGGCGCCGAAGAAGCCGACGACCGACGAAGGCACGCGCGGCAAGGTCGTGCGCTTCAACTTCGCCAAGCACGGCGAACCCAACGGCGTGGTGCTGGACAACGGCGACTTCGTCCACACGCGGCCCGATGGCCTGCATGCGCTGGGCCTGAAGATCGGCGACACGGTCGAAGCCGAAGGCGCCACCCGGCCGCTGGTGGCCGGTGCCGGCCGCGTGATCGAGGCGCACCACGTCAACGGCCGGTCGGTCGGCCCGGCGCACTGAGCCCATGTCGGCCGTGCCCGCGCGTGCATCCCTGCTGGCGCTGAGCTGGCTGGCGTTCTTCATGGCCGACGTGCGCGACGGCCTGGGGCCATTCCTCGCGACCTACCTGCAGCAGGCCAAGGTGCAGCAGGAACTCATCGGCTACACGATGACCGCGGGCGGGCTGGCGGCCGTGGCCGTCACGCCCTTCGCTGGCGCCTGGGTCGACCGTTCGCACGCCAAGCGCGCGATGACGGTGATCGCCGCGCTCGCGGTGATGGCCGCCAGTGCGGTGGCGTTCTCCACGCTGTCGGGCAAGGTGCTCATCGCATCGCAGATCGTGACCGGCGTGGCCGGCGCGGTGCTCGCCGCCACCATGGCGGCGCTCACGCTGGGCCTCGCGAAGGCCGCGGGCTTCCGCCGGCAGACGGGCCGCAACGAGGCTGCGAGCCACGCGGGCAACATGCTGTCGGCCGTTGGTGCCGGGCTGGTCGCGTACCTGTTCGGCGCGCCGTGGTTGCTGGCGGTGATGGGCACGATGACCGTCGGCGTGCTGCTGTCGGTGTGGGCCATCCGCGCGCAGGACATCGACCATGAAGCCGCGCGCGGCAGCGAGCCGATGGCGAGTGCAGATGCGGCGGCCGAGCCCGCCGCCGAGCATTCCCATGTCCCGCTGCGCTCCCTCTTTCACAACCGGCCGCTGCTCTTGTTCGGCCTGGCCTGCGCCTTCTTCCACCTCGGCAACGCTGCGATGCTGCCGCTGCTGAACCAGCGCCTGGCCGCCACCGTCGCCGACTCGGCACCGCTGCTGTGGACCGGCATCGCGATCGTCGTGGCGCAGCTCACGATGATTCCGGTGGCGCTGTGGGTGGCGCGCAGCCGGCGCTTCGACGTGGCCTGGTTCGTCTATGCCGCCATCCTCGTGTTGCCGGTGCGCGGTGTGCTGGCCTACGCCTTCACCAGCGAGTGGAACAACATCCCCGTGCAGGTGCTCGACGGCATGGCCGCCGGTGCGCTCGGCGTGGCGACACCGCTGATGGTGCAGCGCTTCACCCAGGGCAGCGGCCGCTTCAACACCTCGCTGGGCTTCGTCATGACGCTGCAGGGCATCGGCGCGGCGATGAGCCCGGCGCTCGCCAACACGGTGGTCGGTTCGGGCCAGCACTTCGCGCTGGCTTTCGCTGCGCTGGCCGCGTCGGCCTTGCTGGCGCTGCCTTTCTTCTGGTGGGCGCAACGTCCGCCCGCCGTTCCGCGTCGTCAGGCCGCGTTCCTATAATCCGCGCGGGTTCGAGTCGGCTGCAGGCCGGCTCGCCCACGGTTCGAAGGTGCCCCGGATGCGTGATGCATTCGGGGTTAAACGGGAAGCAGGTGACGCGCGTCGCAACACGCGCCATTCCTGCGCTGCCCCCGCAACGGTC
>CALRYR010000202.1:0-7388 GCA_943372425.1 Variovorax sp. YR752
GGTTGACTGCGGCCAGCACCAGCCCGATCAGCGTGGCCGCGATGGCGATCTCGATGTGCGTGCCCAGCAGGTTGCGCAGGAACAGCGCCACCGCGAAGAAAGTGTCGCGCATCCCGCCGGGGATCAGGTAACGGCCGTTGCCGCGCAGCCACCAGCCGAAGCGCACCTTGTCGACCTCGGCGAAGGCGCCCTCCACCGCGCGCACGTCGTCGGGCGTCTTCGCGCGGCTGCACAGCCGGCCCAGCGTCGACCCGATGTAGCCACCGCCCGAGACGGTCGACAGCAGGTCGAAGGCGAGCAGTTGCCGATGCTGTGCGAGCGCCTTCAGCAGGCCCAGGCAGAAGGTCGCGCTGCGGATGCCGCCGCCCGACAGGGCCAGGCCCCATGGGCGCCGCCCGCTGTCCGCAGCATCCGCGCCATGCAGCGCGCGGCGCCGCTCGCTGACGAGTTCCTTGATGGTGTCGTCCATCCGGCTCCTCTCGGTGAAGGGCGCAATATTTCACGGGGGCCGGCAGGGGGCAATGTGGCGAACGGGATAGGCCGGGCGGGCGGGCTCGCTAAGCTCGCGCGCACCTTTACACCACCGCGGACTTCTTTCATGCCACTGCGTCACCGACGCCTCGCCGCCTGGTTCGTCGCGGGCTTGGCCGGCCTTTTCGCAGCGGGCTGTGCCACCGGCAGCAGTTGCGACGCGAGCCTGGCCGCATCGCCGCAGTTCGACACCGACTGCCGCTTCCACAACCCGCCCAACCCGCAGGCGCAGCCATCGCAGAGCGGCTGGAAGATCTGGTCGCGTTTCTTCACGGCCGACAAGACCGGCACCGTGCCTATCGACCCGATCCCCGTGCGACAGCTCGACCGCGCGGCGCTCGATGCACTCGACAACGGCGCGAACCACGTCGTGCGGCTGGGCCACTCGTCGCACCTGCTCAAACTCAAGGGCACCTACTGGCTGATCGACCCGGTGTTCAGCGAGCGCGCATCACCGGTGCAATGGGCCGGGCCGAAACGCTTCCACGCGCCGCCGCTCACGCTGGCCGACCTGCCACCGATCGAAGGCCTGATCCTCTCGCACGACCACTACGACCACCTCGACCTCGCCGCCATCGACGCGCTGCGCGAAAGGGTGCAGCGCTACTTCGTGCCGCTGGGCGTCGGCGCGCGGCTGCGCGATGCCCAGGTCGCGCCCGAACGCATCCAGGAGTTCGACTGGTGGCAGCAAGGCCGACAAGGCGAGGTGCAGGTCACGGCCACGCCGTCGCAGCATTTCTCGGGCCGCACGCTGTGGGACCGCGACAGCACGCTGTGGGCGTCGTGGGTGATCGAGAGCGGCGGCGAGCGCATCTTCTACAGCGGCGACTCCGGCTACTTCCCCGGCTTCGCGCAGATCGGCGAACGCTTCGGCGGCTTCGACCTCGCGCTGATGGAGAACGGCGCCTACGACGCCTACTGGCCGTCGGTTCACATGACGCCGGAAGAGACGGTCAAGGCCTTCCGCGACCTGCGCGGCAAGCTGCTCTACCTGGTGCACAACAGCACCTTCGACCTCGCCTTCCATACCTGGCAGGACCCGCTCGACCGCGTCGCCGCGATCACCGAACGCGAGAAGATCCCGCTGGCCACGCCGGAGATCGGCGAGGTGCTGACGGTGGGCAAGGCGCGCAACAACGTGCTGTGGTGGAAGGGGCTGCGCTAGCGGGCGTCCGCACACGCCGCGGCTTTGGCATCGCCCGCGCGCGGCTTCTCGCGCACCACACTGCCTCGCGCCTCCCACCGCAGCACCGCACGCGCCACCCCGTACAGCGCCACGAACACGGCACCGAGGATCAACAGGTCCGCGCCGTAGGGTAACGCGGCGTAGCCCCCGCCGGTGAGCGACACCACGACGAACACGGCGACGAGGTGCGCGCAGAACACCGGAAGCGAGGCCGAACCCATGTCTTCCAGCCAGCGCGGCCGCGGCAGCCGCGCGAGCAGCGGCGGGCCGAAGCGGATCGCGACGATGCACAGGGCTGTGAGGTTGATCAGCCGCAGCGGCCCGAGGCGCCACTTGTCGAACAGCAGGTTCAGTGATGCGTCGTCGCCGAATGGCGCCTGCCCCGTGGGGCCGAAGTGACGCCAGGCGAAGCAGCCCGCGGCGACGACCAACGCCGTGCCGAGGATCCAGCGAGGGAAGACAAAGGGTTGTGCGCCCGCCGCGCTGCGGCTCGCCCCCATCCACATGCCGAAGAACCAGAGGAACTGCCACGCGAAGGTGTCGAAGGAACCGGTCTCGTCGTAGGGCACCGGAATGTGCAGCGCCGTGCTGGTCACCTCGTACATCCACGGCGTGGTGCCGAACTGCGAGATGGCCCACAGGGTCGCGCTGATGGCGATCGGCCATGACCAGCCGTGGCGCATCGCGAACGCAATGACCCACGGGCTGATCAGCATGAACAGGATGTACATCGGCAGGATGTCGAGGAACGCCGGCTGGTAGACCAGCAGCAGCGAGAAAAGCAGCCCCTCGTGCGGGTTCGCGAGGTAGTACTTGATCATCTCCTTGACTGCGTGCTGGTCCAGCTTCATACCCAGCGCCACGATGACGGTGAAAACGAACAACAACAAGGCGGCCTGGCTGAAGTAGATCTTGAGGGCGCGGTCCCAGAAGCCGCGGCGCATGGTGTCGACGCCACGCGCATAGCCGATTCGTCCGTAGACCAGGCCCGAGACGAAGGCCGACATCAGCACGAAGCCTTCAGCGGCAGAAACGAAGCCGAAAGGCTGGCCGACCGGATCGGTAAGCCGCGACGGCACGTGCGTGATCGTCATCAGCACCAGCATCAGGCCGCGCGCGGCATCGAGTTCCCAGAGGCGTTTCATGGCGTGCGGTGGACCGGGTGAGTGAGTCGAACCGGGGGCGGCGCAGCGCCCGTTGCCATATGCTGTCCCAAGCCATTCGACCGCCGCGGGTCAGGGACGCTGCCCGCGCTGACAGCGCAATGATGATCTGCGCGTCGGCCCCGTCTCACAGGGCAGCGCGAACGCCGGTCAGCCCTCGTCGGGTCGCATCGGGATGTCGCCGAGCGCCTCGTCGTTGCGCACGTCGCGCGCCGCCTTCATGAGCCCGATCGACAGACCGTCGCCATGGCCAGCGAAGCCCTTCGCGATGCCCTCGAGCGCGGTCGACAGCGGCAGGTCGCCGTCTTCCGCCGCGTCCATGCCGATGTTCAGCACGCGTGCAGCCATCTGGCGATAGGTCACGACGCCCGCCTTCTCGAGCACCGCGACCAGGTCGAGGTACAGCGCCAGGTTGAGGTCGAAGGCCAGCTTGGCCGTCACGTCGAGGTTGTCGTCATCGTTGTTCATGGGTGCTCCTGCTGGCGCCCATTATTGCCAAGGCCTGCCGAGCGATGCGTCAGATAGTTGCGACACCTGTGCGCCTTCGCTCATTTGCGCGCGCTGCGTTCGCGCGCACGGCGCACCTGGCGGCTTTGCGTGGCGTACTCGGCCGCACGCTGCTTGATCTGCTTCTTCTCGGCGCGCCCCTTGCGAAAGTGGCGACCGAGGAAGTAACTGCCGAGGCCCGTGACCGCGCCGACAAGCAGGCCGATGATGCTGAGATCGAGGTTGCCCATGGTCGTGCTCCGTCACTGCACCCGCGTGATCTGCGCGGGCTTGAAGCCCAGGTCGGCAGCCTTGCCCTTGCGGCCGCGCGCGGCCTTGGCGTTGTTGAGCGATCGGATCTCGAGCGTCTCATCGCGTTCCTTGCCACCACGGCCGATGCCTTCGATCTTCACGCTGCGCGTGTAGGCGGCGGCACCGGCGAGCGTGTCCTTGGCTTCGAGGTCGATGAGCGTCAGCCCGCGGCCACCCTTGGGCAGCGCCTTCAGTTCGGTGATGTCGAAGGTCAGGATGCGGCCGCCGGTCGATGCGCAGGCCACGTGGGTCGCGGCCGGCATCGGCTCGGCGCCGCTCGCGCCGCCGACCAGCGACGGGCGGCAGAGCTGCTCGCCCTCGCCCACGTCGATGAAGGCCTTGCCGCCGCGCTGGCGCGACATCATGTTCTCGACCGAGGCGATGAAGCCATAGCCGCCGGTGTTCGACAGCAGCAGCTGCGCGCCCACCGGGCCGGCGAAGTAGTGAGCCACGTGCGTCCCGCTGTCGAGCTCGATCAGCGTGGTGACCGGCTGGCCGTCGCCCCGGCCGCCCGGCAGCGACGCGACCGGCACGGTGTAGACGCGCACCGTCTTGTCCTTGGCGGTGCCGAAGACCAGCAGCGTGTCGACGCTGCGGCATTCGAAGGCGCCGTAGAGGGTGTCGCCGGACTTGAAGCTGTACTCGACCGGCGTGCCGCCCGCAGCCTTCTCGCTGGCCCAGCCCTTCTGCGTGCGGACCCAGCCTTTCTGCGAGACGATGACCGTCACCGGCTCGTCGACCACCTTCACTTCGGCCACGGCGCGCTTCTCGGCCTGGATCAGCGTGCGGCGTGCGTCTTCGAAGGTCTTGGCATCGGCTTCGATTTCCTTGACCAGCAGGCGGCGCAGGGTGGCCGGGCTGCCGAGGATGTCTTCCAGCTTCTTCTGCTCTTCCTTGAGGCCCTTGAGTTCCTGCTCGATCTTGATGGCTTCCAGCCGCGCCAGTTGGCGCAGGCGGATTTCGAGGATGTCTTCCGCCTGGCGTTCGCTCAGGTTGAAGCGCGCGATGAGCGCGGCTTTCGGGTCGTCGGCCGCGCGGATGATCGCGATCACCTCGTCGATGTTCAGCAGCACCAGCTGCCGGCCTTCGAGGATGTGGATGCGGTCCAGCACCTTGCCCAGACGATGCTTCGAGCGCTTCTCGACCGTGATCTCGCGGAAGGCGATCCACTCGTTGAGCATCTGCCGCATCGACTTCTGCACCGGCTTGCCGTCGATGCCGACCATCGTCAGGTTGATCGACGACGAGCTCTCCAGCGAGGTCTGCGCGAGCAGCGTGGTGATGAATTCTTCCTGGCTGATGCGCGAGGTCTTGGGCTCGAACACCAGGCGCACCGCGGCGTCCTTGCTCGACTCGTCGCGCACCACGTCGAGCACCGACAGGATGGCGGCCTTGACCTGCACCTGCTCGGTCGACAGCGCCTTCTTGCCGGCCTTGATCTTCGGGTTGGTCAGCTCCTCGATCTCTTCGAGCACCTTCTGCGTGCTCACGCCCGGCGGCAGTTCGTTGACCACGAGCTGCCACTGGCCGCGGGCCAGATCCTCGATCTTCCAGCGCGCGCGCACCTTGAGCGATCCGCGGCCGGTGCGGTACGCGTCGGCGATGTCGCTCGCACTGCTGATGATCTGCGCGCCGCCCGGGTAGTCGGGGCCGGGCACGATCTGCAGCAGCGCTTCGTCGCTGAGCTTGCCATTGGTCTTGATGAGCGCCACGCAGGCGTCGGCGATCTCGCGCAGGTTGTGGCTCGGGATCTCGGTCGCCAGGCCGACTGCGATGCCGCTGGCGCCATTGAGCAGCACGAAAGGCAGGCGCGCGGGCAGCAGGCGCGGCTCTTCGGTGCTGCCGTCGTAGTTGGGGATGAAGTCGACCGTGCCTTCGTCGATCTCGTCGAGCAGCAGGCTGGTGATGCGCGCGAGCCGCGCCTCGGTGTAGCGCATGGCCGCGGCGCCGTCGCCGTCGCGGCTGCCGAAATTGCCCTGGCCGTCGACCAGCGGATAGCGCTGCGAAAAGTCCTGTGCCATGCGCACCAGCGCGTCGTACGCGGCCTGGTCGCTGTGCGGGTGGAAGCGGCCGAGCACGTCGCCGACCACGCGCGCACTCTTCACCGGCTTGGCGCCGACCGTGCCATTGGTGCCGCCAAAGCCCAGGCCCATGCGCGACATCGAATACAGGATGCGGCGCTGCACCGGCTTCTGGCCGTCGCTCACATCGGGCAGCGCGCGGCCCTTGACCACGCTGAGCGCGTATTCGAGGTAGGCGGTCTGCGCGTAGTCGGCCAGCGTCAGCGCGTTCGGGTCTTCGGGGCTCGGGAGGTCGAGCGTGGTTTGGTCGTCCATGTCTTGTTGGCTTCTCTGACTCTGTCTGTCGGTTCTATTCGGTGGCCGGCGGGGCCGTGTCGGCGCCGGCTTCTACGGCGGCACGCGGCGCCGCGATTTCCATGCGCACCCGGCCCGGCGCCTTGCCGCGGCCGGTGGTCGTGCCAGGCTTGAGGTAGGCGTAGAGCTGCAGCACGGTCTTCACGTAGTTCTGCGTCTCGCGGTAGTTGGGGATCTTGTTGCCGGCGCGCTGCACGGCGCCCTCGCCGGCGTTGTAGGCGGCCAGCGCCAGCTCGATCTGGCCTTCGAACATGTCGATCAGGTGGTCCAGATAGCGAGCGCCAGCGGTGATGTTGATGCGCGGGTCGAACAGCTTCGCTTCCTGCGTCTTGCGCTTGTCGCCGCGCACGCCGTAGCGTTCCGCCGTGCCTGGCATCAGCTGCATCAGGCCGAGCGCGCCCTTGGGCGATACGGCCTGCGCGTCGAAGCCCGACTCCGTCGCGACCAGCGCCTGCAACAGCTCGTAGTCGATCGAATGCGTGCGCGCTGCGTCGCGCAGCGCGGCCTTGGCGGCCTTGTAGTTGGGCGAGGCCTCGAACAGCGCCAGCAGCGTTTGGGCGGCCGGCGTCACGCTGCCGCCGTCGGCGCCTTTCGGTGCCCGCGCGATGCCCAGCGGGGCGATGCCGTCGGCCGTGTCGAACTGCTGCCCGCCCTTGAAGAAGAGCTGGTAACGCGCATCGAGCTTCTCAGCAGCGAAGTGCGCCACGCCCTGCGCGTCGACGTAGCCGTAGATGTCGGCGGCATGCGCGAACACCGGCGCGGCGATCAGCACGAGGCTCGCCAGCAGGGTTCGGAAGCGGGATGCGGACATCAAGGGTTCGTTCGGTCGGTGGATTCGTCGATGAAGGCCGTCAGACATCGATCTCGATGTCGTCGGCGCGGATTTCCATCAGCTCGCGGCGCGCGGCGGCCTCGCCCTTGCCCATCAGCTTGGTGATCTCGCCCTCGGTTTCGCCGAAGGCCAGCCGGCCCAGGCCGACCTGCAGCAGGCGGCGCGTGTCCGGATTGAGCGTGGTTTCCCACAATTGTTCCGCACTCATCTCGCCCAGGCCCTTGAAGCGGCTGATGCTCCAGGCGCCTTCCTTGACGCCGTCCTTGCGCAGCTTGTCGAGCGTGGCGACCAGTTCGCCCTCGTCCAGCGCATAGACCTTCGACGCCGGCTTCTTGCCGCGCGCGGGGGCGTCAACACGGTACAGCGGCGGCTTGGCGACGTAGACGTGGCCGGTCTCGATCAGCTTCGGGAAGTGGCGGAAGAACAGCGTGAGCAGCAGCACCTGGATGTGCGAGCCGTCCACGTCCGCATCGCTCAGGATGCAGACCTTGCCGTAGCGCAGG